>NZ_JASJXJ010000167.1:0-7844 GCF_035018685.1 Cryobacterium sp. RTC2.1 | reverse complement strand
GTCAGAGCAGGGCGACGACCTGGCGGGCGATCACCCGGCCGGCCCGGTGCGCGCCGACCGTGCTCGCCTGCGGCCCGTACCCGGCGAGGAAGATCCTCGGGTCGGTCCAGCTCGCCCCTGATCCGACGACGAGCCCGCCGCCCTTGGCGCGGAGTTTCAGCGGGGCCAGGTGCCGCACCTCCGGACGGAACCCGGTCGCCCAGATGATCACGTCCGCTTCCGTGAAGCTGCCATCGGCCCAGCGCACCCCGGTCGGCTCGATGCTCGCGAACATCGGCCGGGCGGTGAGCACCCCGCGCTCGATCCCCGCGGCGATCCGGCGACTCACGGGCACGCCGGTCCCGCTCACGATGCTCGGCAGCGCGCGACCGGACCGGGCGGCCTCGTCCTGGGCGGCGACCGCGGCCGACGCCCCCTCGAGGTCGAGCTGATCGGTGTGCACCCAGTCGATCGGGCGCCGTGAGGCCCAGGTCAGTTCGGCGGCGACGTGTTCGAGCTCGAGCAGGAACCCGATGGCGGATGTCCCGCCGCCGACGACGACGACCCTCCGGCCGGCGAAATCCTCGGCCGCCCGGTAGCCCGAGGTGTGCAGCTGCTGTCCGGCGAAACTCGCTGCTCCCGGATAGTGCGGCACGAACGGGGCGCCCCAGGTTCCTGAGGCGTTGACGAGCAGGCGGGCGGTCGTCTCGTGGTCGCCGAACCCAGGCGACGCGCTTCGGATCACGAGGTCGGCACTGCGATTGAACACGGCGGTGACAGTGACGGGTCGAACGACCCTGAGGTCGAAGTGCTCCTCGTACCTGCGGTAGTACTCGGTGACGACGTCCCTGGCGGGGCGGTCACGGTCAGCCGTCGCAAAGCTCAGGCCGAGTTCGCTCATGCCGGGCAGGTCGTTCACCCGGTGCGCCGACCCGAGACGGAGTCCCGCCCAGCGGTGCTGCCACGCGCCGCCCGCGTCCGGGCCGCGGTCGAAGAGCACGAAGTCGCGCCCCGGGATCAGCTCGAATTTGCGCAGGTAGTAGGCGACCGCGAGGCCGGCTTGCCCCGCTCCGACGATGACGACGGGAACGCTCGCGTCACTCGACATCGCGTCCCCCCTCTTCACCAGCGTACGTCCGGCGTAAGATCACTGTGTGCGCCGCGGTTCGCCCTCCGAGCCACAAGCGGGCCTTCAGGCCCACCATGCTAAACTAGCGCCTAGTTTTCACCATTCCGTTCGGCAACTCCCGGGTGACTCATTCCTCACCTGGCCTGGCATCGTTAGGGGGTCTCGCATGGGGCGCGGCCGTCAAAAAGCAAAGCACACCAAGGTCGCCCGTGAGCTGAAGTATTTCAGCCCGGACACCAACTACAACGCGCTCGAACGCGAGCTCACGGGGCATCCCGTGGACGACGAGCGTCTCGACGAGGATCTGGCCAAGTGGCCGGAGTACGAGCCGGGTACCTCCGAGGAACCCGACCGATACGTCGACACCTACGCGACCGAAGACGAGCAGAAGCGCGCCTGACCGCCGTTCCCTGTACCGGGCGCCACTCTCGGCGCCCGTTTTGTCTGTGCAGGCATCCGCACCGCGCTGACCGCGCGGTACCCAGCGAGTTGGCAGCATTCGCTCATAGGCGCTGCGCGAAAGTGACCTTTCCGGTCGAGATTTCCCGGTCTACCGGTCGCTCTCGACCGGAAAGGTAACCCTCGGCACCGGCGGATGCCGCGGCGGATGCCGCGGCGCGGGCGCGTCAGGCCGCGTAGCCGCCGACCAGGCGCACAGCGCCGCCGTTGACGCCCTTGGCACCCTGCACGAAGCCGGTGAGGTCGTGCGGGGCCGTGGACACGCGTCCGGCGACCCAGGCCGGGATGCCGTCGGCCGCGAGGCTCGCGATGACCGAGGACGCGGCATCCGCTGCGACGACGGCGAACATGCCGACGCCGAGGTTCCAGGTGCCTTCAGAACTCTCCAGGGTGCTGCCCGCGAAGGCGCTCAGCACCCGGAACACGGGGGCGGGCGACCAGGTCGACCTGTCCACTTCGACCCACGCGCCGATCGGGAGGACCCTGGCGAGGTTCGCGGCGATGCCGCCGCCCGTGACGTGGCTGAGCGAGTGCACCGCGCCGGCGAGTTCGGGGTCGGCGAGCACGCTCAGCAGCGGTCCGGTGTAGAGCCGGGTCGGCTCGAGGAGTACTTCGCCGACGACCCCGCCGAGTTCGTCGGACGTGTCGGTGTAGCCGATGCCCCGTTCGGCGAGGATGTGCCGGACGAGCGAGAAGCCGTTGGAGTGCAGGCCGGAGGAGGCGAGCGCGACGACGACGTCACCCGCGCGAACGCGCTCGGCGCCGAGCACCTGGTCGCCCTCGACGACCCCGGTGGCCGCTCCCGCGACGTCGTAGTCGTCGGGGCCGAGGAGCCCCGGGTGCTCCGCGGTTTCTCCGCCGATGAGGGCGGTGCCGGTCTCGGCGCAGGCGCGGGCGATGCCGCCGACGATCTCGGCGATGCGCTCGGGCACGACCCGGCCGCAGGCGATGTAGTCGGTCATGAAGAGCGGGCGGGCGCCGACCACGACGATGTCGTCGACGACCATGCCGACGAGGTCCTGGCCGATGGTGTCGTGCTTGTCGATGGCCTGGGCGATCGCGACCTTGGTGCCGACGCCGTCGGTCGAGGTCGCGAGCAACGGGCGCTTGTACGCGGTGAGGAACGAGGCGTCGTAGAGCCCGGCGAAACCGCCGAAACCGCCGAGCACCTCTGCGCCGTGGGTGCGCGAGACGGCCGCCTTCATCAACGAGACGGCGAGGTCACCCGCCTCGGTGTCGACTCCGGCTGCCGCGTACGATGCGTTGCTCATTCTTGTCTTCCTGGATCGCCGATCATGAACTGTCCCTGGGTGCCGCGCACGGGGGTTCGCGTGCTCGCCCGCATCGAAGCCGGGTCGAGGAGCGGTTCGTATTCCGCGTCGGGGCCCGGGTCGCATCCGTCTGATGTGCGGGAGGCCTCTGCTGCGGCGACGGATGCGTCGCTCGCGACGACCGGCGAGCCTGCGGACGCCGTCGACCGCGTCGAATCGGTCGACCCGACCGGGGCGGTGCGCTCGAGCAGGTTCTTGCCGAGGTGCAGGGCGTCGGGCAGCGGGATCGGGTAGACGCCCGTGAAGCACGCGGTGCAGAGCCGCTCGCGCGGCTGCTCGGTCGCGGCGATCATGCCCTCAGGCGAGAGGTAGCCGAGGGAGTCGGCGCCGATGGCCTGGCGCACCTCGTCGACACCGAGGCCGGTCGCGATGAGTTCGGCCCGGGAGGCGAAGTCGATGCCGTAGAAGCACGGCCAGGTGATCGGCGGGCTCGAGATGCGCACGTGCACCTCGGCGGCGCCGGCCTCGCGGAGCATGCTGACCAGGGCGCGCTGGGTGTTGCCGCGCACGATCGAGTCGTCGACGACGATGAGGCGCTTGCCCTTGATCACGGCCTTGAGCGGGTTGAGCTTGAGCTTGATGCCACGCTGGCGGATCGTCTCTGACGGCTGGATGAACGTACGGCCGACGTAGGAGTTCTTGACGAGGCCCTGGCCGAACGGGATCCCGGATGCCTGGGCGTAGCCGATCGCGGCCGGGGTGCCGGACTCGGGGGTCGGGATCACAAGGTCGGCCTCGACGGGGTACTCGGCGGCGAGGCGGCGGCCCATCTCGACCCTGGCCTCGTGCACGCCGCGGCCGGCGATCGTGGTGTCCGGCCTGGCGAGGTAGACGTACTCGAAGACGCAGCCGGCGGGCTTGGACTCGGCGAACCGCTGCGAGCGGAGGCCGTTCTCGTCGATCGTGATGAGCTCGCCGGGTTCGACCTCGCGGACGAAGCTCGCCCCGACGATGTCGAGGGCAGCGGTCTCTGAGGCGACGACCCAGCCGCGCTCGAGCCGGCCGAGGACGAGCGGGCGCACGCCCTGGGGGTCGCGGGCGGCGTAGAGGGTGGTTTCGTCCATGAAGACGAGGCAGTAGGCGCCTCGCAGGCGCGGGAGCACCTCGAGCGCGGTGGCCTCGAGGGTGTGGTCGAGGTCCCCGGTGAAGAGGGCGGTGATGACGGCGGTGTCCGTGGTGTTGCCGCGGGCGAGTTCGCCCTCGACCTTCGGGTAGCGCTCGTGCACGAGCTGGAGCAGCTCGGCCGTGTTGGTCAGGTTGCCGTTGTGGCCGAGGGCGACGGTTCCGCTCGAGGTGCGGCCGAGGGTCGGCTGGGCGTTCTGCCAGCTCGAGGATCCCGTTGTCGAATAGCGGGTGTGCCCGACCGCGATGTGACCGATGAGGGTGCTCAGCGCCGCCTCGTTGAAGACCTGGGCGACGAGGCCCATGTCCTTGTAGATCAGGATCTTGCTGCCGTCGCTCGTCGCGATTCCGGCCGATTCCTGGCCGCGGTGCTGCAGGGCGTACAGCCCGAAGTAGCTGAGCTTGGCCACCTCTTCACCGGGAGCCCACACGCCGAAGACGCCACAGGCATCCTGTGGCCCCTTCTCGCCCTGCAAGAGATCGTGACCGAGAAGTCCGTCGCCACCAGCCAAATCGATGCCTCTTAACTATCTTTACAGCGTATTAGCGCTGGATGTTGGGGGGTCGTCTGCCTCGGAGGGAGCGTTCGTCTCGCTCACGCCGTAGACGCCCAGTCTATCGACGACGATCGTCTGGACCGAGCGAACGGTGAATCGGTCGATCACGATCGCCACGAGCGCACCGAGCGCGAGGCCTACGACGACCCCGACGAGGAGGAGGAATCCGAAGACCTGGAGGAGTCCGAATTCGGCCGTCTGGGGGAAGCCGACGGTGAGGATCAGCGCGGTGACCGCCCCGAGGACGGCGCCGACGATCATGAAGTTGAGGTAGCGCGGGGAGCGACGTACGGTCGCCGCGGCCTGGCCGACGAGGACTTCGGGGACGGCCGCGCCCGGGGCGGGCTGCACGGGGGCGATGTCGTTCCCTGGCTGCTCGGTTGCGCTCATGGGGACATTCTCGCACGCGCGCCCCGGGAGTGCGCCGGGAGCCGGCACGGGGCGGGACGTGGCGCGGGTGCGACACTGGACGGGTGAACAGGATTGCGGTGCTCGGAAGCGCGAACATGGACCTCGTCGTGCGCCAGCCGCGACTTCCCCGGCCGGGCGAGACGATCTTCGGCCACGACTTCGCCCTTGTGCCCGGGGGTAAGGGACTCAACCAGGCGGTCGCTGCCGCCCGGCAGGGTGGCGCTGTCGACTTCCTCGGCGCGGTCGGACGCGATGCCTACGGGACGGAACTCCGGGCGCTGCTCGTGGCCGAAGGCATCCGCGTGGACGGTCTCGACACAGTCGACGGGCCGACAGGCACCGCGCACATCACGGTGCTCGATTCCGGCGAGAACTCGATCGTCGTCGTCTCCGGCGCGAACGCCGCCGTGACGGTACTCGACCCGGGGCAGCGCGCGGTGATCGCGGCGGCGGACTTCCTCGTGCTGCAGTGCGAGCTTCCCGTGTCAGCGCTCGTTGAGGGGCTCGCGGTCGCTCGGGCGTCGGGCACGTTCACGGTTTTCACGCCCGCTCCGGTCGTGCCGCTGCCTGCGGCGTTCCTCGCGGGCGTCGACCTGGTCGTGGCCAACCGTCTCGAGGCCGAGGAGCTCACGGGTGAAGCGGATGCCGCGCGCGCGGCAGAATCCCTGAGCGCGCGCCGCGGCTGGGCGATCGTCACCCTCGGCGACGAGGGGTGCGTTGTCGCCCGCGGCGGCGTCGCACTCGGGCTCGCGCCGGCCCGGCCGGTGCGCCCCGTGGACACCACCGGGGCCGGGGACACCTTCGTCGGCGCGCTCGTCGCCCGGCTCGCCGAGGGTTCCAGGGGTGCTGTGGCTGCTGCAGGTGCTGAAGTGGCTCCGGATGCCGCGGTCACGGGCGCCGCGGAATCCGGTACCGGGGGTGCTCGCGTCGGGGTTTCGGAGGAGGCGATGATCGACGCCATCCGCTGGGCGACGGTCGCGGCATCCGTTTCGGTCACCCGGGCCGGCGCGACGGCATCGATGCCGACCCGGGCCGAGGTGGCCGCGATCCTCGCCTGACCCCCTCGCGAGAAACGCGGGAGGCGCGGTTACGGGGTGAGGCGCAGCGGCAGGTGCGCGGCGAGGTCGGCGCGCTGTCCGCTCGCGTGGATGCGCCCACTCGCGAGACCGTCGGACCAGGCGAGCTCGCCGGTCGCGAGGGCGAGCCAGGTCGCGGCATCTGTTTCGACGACGTTGGGCGGGGTGCCCCGGGTGTGCCGGGGGCCCGCGATGCACTGCACGGCGCCGAACGGCGGAACGCGCACCTCGAGGGTGTTGCCGTTGGCCTCTTCGGAGAGCAACTGCAGGGTGTAGCGCACGGCGAGCGCACGGATGTCCCTGCTCGCGCCCGCCGGGTCCGCCGCGTAGCCGCGCACCGCGGCGCGGCCCACCCCGTCGTCGATCCTCGCCTTGGCCATCCCCCCATTCTGCCGGTTTCCCGGCCAGGGACGCCCCGCGCCTAGTGGCCTAACTCCAGTGACCGGCATCCGGTAGCCTGAACCGGTGAGAATTCTGGTCCTCGGTTCCGGTGCCCGCGAGCACGCCATCATCACCGCGCTGCTCCGCGAGGAGCCCCGCCACGAGGTCGTCGCCGCGCCCGGCAACGCCGGCATCGCCGCCGCGGTGCCCGTCGTCGCCCTCGACCCGAACGTGCCCGGCGCCGTCACGGAGTACGCGATCGAGCACGGCGTCGACCTCGTCGTCATCGGCCCGGAGGCTCCCCTCGTCGCCGGCGTCGCCGATGCGCTGCGTGCGCAGGGCATCCCGGTGTTCGGCCCCGGCCGCGCCGCCGCGGCCCTCGAAGGCAGCAAGACCTTCGCCAAGCGCATCATGGACGAGGCCGGCGTCCCGACCGGCCGCGCCGAGCGCGCCGGCACCCTCGCCGAGGCGACCAGCGCCCTGGACGCCTTCGGGGCGCCATACGTCGTCAAGGCCGACGGCCTCGCCGCCGGCAAGGGCGTGCTCGTCACCGAGGACCGCCTCGCCGCCCTCGCCCACGCAGAGTACTGGCTACAGCACGGCGGCGTGCTCATCGAGGAGTTCCTCGCCGGCCAGGAGGTCTCCCTGTTCTTCCTGAGCGACGGCCACACCGTGCTGCCGCTCTCCCCCGCGCAGGACTACAAGCGCCTCGCCGACGGCGACCTCGGTCCGAACACCGGCGGCATGGGCGCATACTCGCCGCTGCCCTGGCTCGACGCCGGCTTCGGAAGCGAACAGGCCTTCGTCGACGAGGTCCTCGACACGATCGCCCTGCCGACCGTCCGCAGGCTCGCCGCCGAGGACACCCCCTTCATCGGGCTGCTCTACTGCGGGCTGATTCTGACGGATGCCGGCATCCGGGTCATCGAGTTCAACGCGCGTTTCGGTGACCCCGAGACCCAGGTCGTGCTGCCCCGGCTGGTGACCCCGCTCTCGGGGCTGCTGCTCGCGGCGTCCACCGGCGGGCTCGGCGGGATGGCGCGGCCGGTGTTCTCGGCAGAGTCCTGCGTGACCGTCGTGCTGGCGAGCGAGAACTACCCGGAGACCCCGGTCACGGGGCGGGCGATCACAGGGCTCGATGCCGCATCCGCCGTCGACGGCGTCACGGTCGCGCACGCCGCGACGGCCCTCGTCGACGGAAGACTCGTCTCCACCGGCGGCCGGGTGCTGAGCGTTGTCGCGCTCGGCGACGGGTTCGCCGAGGCCCGCACCCGCGTGTATGCCGCCCTCGCCGAGATCGCCCTCGAGGGTGCGCAGTTCCGCACGGACATCGCCGCCCGCGTCGTCGCCTGACCTGTCGCTCCGCGAGACGGCCTCCCCGCAGGCACGGCCGGAGGGG
>NZ_JASJXJ010000166.1:0-7875 GCF_035018685.1 Cryobacterium sp. RTC2.1 | reverse complement strand
GTCCGGAGCAGAGCCGCCTGCTCGGGGTGCCCGCCACCGTGGCCGTGCCCGCGTCCGAGACGGCCGAGTTCCTCGGCGACTTCTACCCGAGCCTCCGTCATGCGCTCCCGGTGACGAGCACGGATGCCTCGGTGAGCTTCCCGGCGGCCGCCGCTCCCGTCCTGGTGCTCACCGTGCGCTTCCTCCCCAAGCAGGCGCTGAGCCTCGCCTGGGACTGGGAGTACCGCGAGGGCCGCGCCGTCACGCGCGTCCCGCTCGGCGCCGGCCCTGGCCCCGGCGGCCCCGCCGGTCGGGACGCCTCCGCGGAGGCCGCGCTCATCGCGGCGGTCGAGTTGCGGACAAAGCACCTTCCTCCGCGCCGCGACGGTGTTTTCTCCGCAACTCACCCAGGCACCGCACCCGGCTCTCCGGACACGCTCCGCGGGCTCGACGCGGCCGAATTCACCTCAGAGGAACTCCCCCGGCTCGACGAGCTGAGAGGGCTGCGGATCGACCGGATCGGCGCGGATCCGGGCTACCGCGAACTCACCGCGACGCCCGAACTGACCATCACCACGGTCGAGACGAACCAGAGGGACTGGTTCGACCTCGGCGTGATCGTCACGATCGACGGCCGCACCGTGCCCTTCGGCCCACTGTTCAAGGCACTCGCCCTGGGCAAGCCGAAGCTGCTCATGATCGACAACACCTATCTCTCGCTGCGCCAGCCCGCGTTCGAGCGCCTGCGGACGCTCATCGACGAGGCCCGCAGCCTCACCGAGTGGGAGACCGGGCTGCGGATCAGTCGCTACCAGCCCCAGCTCTGGGCCGAGTTCGAGGACCTCGCCGAACACACCGAGCAAGCAACGGCCTGGCGGTCCGCGGTGTCCGGGCTGCTCGAACGGACCCGCGCGGACGACGCCGGCGACCGTGACGGCGACGGCCATGGCCTCCTCGAGCCCGTTCCGGTGCCCGAGGGAGTGACCGCGACCCTGCGCCCGTACCAGCGCGAGGGCTTCGCCTGGCTCGCCTTCCTCTGGAAGCATCGCCTCGGCGGCATCCTCGCCGACGACATGGGCCTCGGCAAGACCCTGCAGGCGCTGGCCCTGATCGAACACGCGACGCGCGAATCCGGCTCCGCACCCGCCGTACCGCGCCGCCCGTTCCTCGTGGTCGCCCCGACCTCCGTCGTCTCCAACTGGATCGCCGAGGCCGCCCGCTTCACCCCCGGGCTCCGCGTGCACGGCGTCGAGACGACCCAGTCGACCGTCCTCGGCCGCGGCGGAACGACGCTCGCGGATGCCGTCGCGCACCACGACGTGATCGTCACCTCATACACGCTCTTCCGTCTCGACTTCGCGGCGTACCGCGCCCAGGGCTGGGCAGGGCTGATCCTCGACGAGGCGCAATTCCTGAAGAACCACGCCTCCCGGCTGCACGCCTGCGCCCGCGACCTCGACACGCCCTTCAAGCTCGCCATCACCGGGACGCCGATGGAGAACCGGCTCCTCGAACTCTGGTCCCTGTTCGCGATCGTCGCACCCGGCCTGTTCCCCTCCGCCCGCCGGTTCAGCGAGGAGTACGTCCGCCCGATCGAGAACCGCGACGAACACGGCGTGAGACCTGCCGGCACAACTGGCGACGCCGGGCAACCCGGCAACCCGGCGCTGATCACCCGGCTGCGCCGCCGCATCCGCCCCCTGATCCTGCGCCGCACCAAGGACGTCGTCGCCCGAGAACTGCCCGAGAAACAGGAGCAGGTACTGCGCATCGAGCTGAATCCCCGGCACCGCGCGCTCTACGACACCTTCCTGCAGCGCGAACGGCAGAAACTCTTCGGGCTGATCGAGGACCTCGACGCGAACCGGTTCATCGTGTTCCGGTCGCTGACCCTGCTGCGGATGCTGAGCCTCGACCCGTCCCTGCTCGGCGACACCTACGCGGACGTGCCCTCGAGCAAGCTCGACGCCCTCTTCGACCAGCTCGACGACGTCGTCGCCGAGGGTCACCGGGCGCTCGTGTTCAGCCAGTTCACCTCGTTCCTCGGCAAGGCAGCCGCACGCCTCGACGCCCAGGGCACCCCGTACTGCTACCTCGACGGCTCGACGCTGAAGCGCTCAGAGGTGATCGACCGGTTCAAGAGCGGCACGGCGCCGGTGTTCCTGATCAGCCTCAAGGCCGGCGGCTTCGGCCTCAACCTGACCGAGGCGGACTACGTCTTCCTGCTCGACCCGTGGTGGAACCCGGCGACGGAGACGCAGGCGATCGACCGCACCCACCGCATCGGCCAGACCCGCACGGTCATGGTCTACCGGCTCGTGGCCGCGGACACCATCGAGGACAAGGTGATGGCGCTCAAGGAGCGCAAGGCGCGTCTCGTCGGCTCGGTACTCGATGGCGCGGGCCTCGACGGCGCGGCGACGGCAGCGGATGTCGGCGACGACTTCACCGCGGAGGACATCCGGGCGCTCCTCGCTCCCTGAGCCGCGCAGGCGGGGCTGGTGGCGAGCGGCCTAAGCGGTCGCGGGCAGCTCGGCGGCAATCGACGCCGCCCAGGCGTCGATAGAGACCCAGTCGCGGAAGTCGCCTTCCGGGAGCAGCTCCCGGCCGGCCGGGATCATCCGAACGAGCCGGTCGCGGCGCCGCAGGGCCGCCGGGTCGAGCGCCCCGAAGAAGACCTTGGTTCCCTGCGGTTCGAGCGCGGTCACGAACTCGTCGAACTGCTTCGGCTCGGCCTCGATGATCAGTTCCTGTCCCTCGGCGTTGCGAGTCGCGGTGCCGAGCGGGCCGCTGCTGAACAACCAGAGCGGGCGGGAGGTGAGCAGCTCGAGGTTGCCGCGGACGAAGTCGACGGCGTCCTTCCGCCAGGAGCCCATGTATGCGGCGCTCCCGATCACGAACGCGGTGTACCGGTCGGGATTCTCCACGACCGAGACCGGCTTCGCTTCGGCGTCGCGCCCTGCCTCGCGCAGCTTGCGCGCGATGCGCTCCGCGATCCCCTCCGTGGCACCGTACTTGCTCGAATACCCCACGAGAACCACCATGGTCCGCCTCCTGCGCCTTAGGTCATGCCTGCACAGCCATTCTGCTCCTCCCCGCGGCCCCGGCGCCCCGGGATGCCGCCCCTCCTTCGGGAGGTGGTCCCGATAATCCGGTCTGTCCCGCTGATATGCTGGGCACACGCAGGCGGAGGGGCACCGGTAACCATGACAACGCTGGCTCGCCGCCTCGGCACGTTCGCCCGGTATGTGGCCTCATCAGGCAATTGGCTTGTCTGGTTCATGTGTCTCCTGATTTCCGTGTATACCGTCGCGCTCGTCGCGCAGGGCTCGGAGTTCAGCCCCTTCGTCGATGTGTGGCTCGCGATCATCACGAAGCTGAGTCTTGTCGCCGTGGCGTGGACCGCCGTCGTCCGCGCCGGCTTCGACCGCCGCGAGATCGTGTTCTCGGCGAGCGCCATCACGATCGTCGTGGCGGCGGACAGTTATGCCTACTTCCGGCCCGGTGACTCCGACCAGTCCCAGACCCTCCCCGACATCGGATACTTCCTCTTTTATCTCCTGATCGTCACGGCAATCGTGGCCCTCGCACGTCGGCAGCGCCGCACGCCGGGCTGGCCGGTGCTCCTCGAGGGTGCGATCGGGATCCTCGGCGCCGGCTCCGTGCTCGCGGCGCTCCTCACCCCGATCCTCGATTCCGTCGGCACGACCATCGAGGCCGGCGCGACCGCCGTCGTCGTGACCTACCCGCTTTTCAACGCGATGCTCGTGCTCGTGGTCGCCGGGACCGCCGCGACCCAGGGCCCGGATCCGCGCCGGCGCTGGATGCTGCTCGTCCTCGGGCTGATGATCTTCTCGGCGACCGAAATCGTCTATCTGCGCATCGGAGACGCCTACGTCACGGGCACCTCCCTCGACGCGGGCTGGGCGATCGGGCTTGCCCTCGTCGCCGTCTGGATTGATGCCTCGTCGCGCCAGACCGAGACGCACAGCCACACCCAGGACAGTGTCGCGGCCGTCGCCGTTCCGATCGTCTCGACGGGCGCGGGCCTCGGGGTACTGATCCTCGCGAGCCAGGTGCCGGTGACCGGCTTCGCCATCGCGCTGGCCGCGACAGCCCTCGCCCTCGCCTCCCTGCCGCTCGTGTCCCGGCAGATCGTGCTGCGGCGCCAGGCCAGGACCGACGACCTCACCGGGCTGCCCAACCGGCGGGCCCTGTACGGCGACGTCACCGCACGGATCACCAGGGAGCCCCGCCGGCGCCGGGCCCTCCTGCTGCTGGACCTCGACCGGTTCAAGGAGGTCAACGACAGTCTCGGGCACAATGCGGGCGATCGCCTGCTCGTGCAGGCCGGCATCCGCCTGTCGAACCAGCTGCGCGAACAGGACCTGCTCGCCCGTCTCGGCGGCGACGAGTTCGCGATCCTGCTCGACGACGTCGGCCATAGCGAAGCCGTCGACTTCGCGATCCGGGTGCGCGCGGCACTCGCCGTGCCGTTCACCCTCGAGGGCATCGCCCTGCAGACCGGGGTGAGCGTGGGCATCGCCCTGTACCCGGATCAGGGCAGCGACCTCACCGGGCTGATGCGCAAGGCCGACATGGCCATGTACAAGGCCAAATCGACCCGCAGCGGCCACCACGTGTACCGCAGCAACGACGACAGCCACGGCGACCTGCGCCTGCGCACCCTCTCCCAACTGCGGCTCGCCCTCGAGGACGACCAGCTCATCGTGCACTACCAGCCCAAGATCGACCTCGCATCGGGGAGCGTCGCCGGCGTCGAAGCCCTTGTCCGCTGGCAGCACCCCACCCGCGGGCTCCTCTTCCCCGACCAGTTCCTCGTGCTCATCGAGGAGGCAGGGCTCATGCACGCCCTCACGCAGCGGGTGCTCGCCGTCGCGCTCGACCAGGCGAGGGTCTGGTCCGCCGCCTGGGCCGGGGACCTGCCCCTCTCGATCGCCGTGAACCTGTCGGCGAGTTCCCTCGTCGACGCCGGGCTTCCCGAACGAATCGAATGCCTCCTCACCGAGCGCGGCCTGCCCGGCTCGGTGCTCGAACTGGAGATCACCGAGGACTTCCTGATGAGCGACCGGGACCGGGCCAGGGACATTCTGTCCAGACTCCGCGCGAACGACATCCGCATTTCGATCGACGATTTCGGCACCGGCTACAGCTCGCTCGCGTACCTCCGTGACCTGCCCATCGACGAACTGAAGCTCGACCAGTCCTTCGTCTTCCCGCTCAAGGACGACCAGCGCGCCGCGGCGCTCGTGAAGTCCTCGATCGAGCTCGCGCACGGCCTCGGGCTGCGCATGGTCGCGGAGGGCGTCGAGAACGCCGCCACCTACGACGCCCTCGCCGGCTTCGGCTGCGACCAGGCCCAGGGGTACTTCATCTCCCGGCCGATCCCAGCGGATGCCTTCGACCGGTGGCTCGCTGACCGCCGACCTGTCGCGACATGACGATCCTGCGCGGAGGGACGCGCACCCTGAAGTCTCCGGAGCAGGCGATGGACGCATCCGTCGTGCAGCCATCCAGCCGACCCCTGTGGATCATGGGCATACCGCTCGCCCTCTACGTCGTGATGCTCGTCGGCAAGGGCGGCGACTACAGTGTCCTCGTCGACTTCGTCCTCGCCGAGCTCGCTGGCCTGGCGACCGTCGTGGTCTGCTGGACCGCGGTCCGCCGGGCCGACTACGTCCGGCGAGAAGTGGCACTCGCCGCCGCCGCCGTCACGTGCAATTTCCTCGGTGACGTCAGCTTCACCATCTCCACCCGGTTCCTCGGTGGGCCCGGTTCCCCCTCGGTCGCTGACCTGTTCTACCTGGCCTTCTACGGCCTGATCCTTGCCTCCCTCTTCGTCACCGCACGCCGGCAGCTCCGCAGGGTGCCCTGGGCGGCCTTCCTGAACAGTGCCGTCGGCTCGGTCAGTGTCGCCGCATTCATGGCCGTCCTCCTCAACCCGGTACTCGTCTCTGCTTCCGCCGAACCGGTGTCGCTCGAAACGCTCGTGAATCTCGCGTACCCGATGCTCGATCTGCTGTTGATCGCTGCTATCGCCGGCGTTGCCGCGCTCTACGGCCGACACGCCGGGCGCGCCTGGGTCTCTCTCATCGGCGGCCTCGTCGTCTACGCGGGCGCCGACGTGGCCTACGCCCTCCTCGACGGCGGCTACTCCCTGGGAACCCTGCTCGATGCCAGTTGGGCGATCGGCCTGGCGCTCATCGCCGTCTGGGTCGACCGCGCGTCCTATCCCGTCGTCGCGGCGCCGCGGGAGCCGAACGGTGTGATGGCCTTCGTCGTTCCCGCGATCGCAACGGCCGCGGGACTCGGGATCCTGGTCTACGCGACCCAGAATCACATCTCGGCACTCGCGATCGGTCTCGCGAGCGTGACACTGGCCCTCGCGGTCATCCCGATGATCTCGCGGGAGCGGGGACTCAACCACCTCTCACGCACCGACGACCTGACCGGGCTGCCGAATCGCCGGGCCATGTATTCCGACGTCGCGGCGCGGCTCGCGTCCGACCGGAAGCAGGGCAGCGCGCTCCTCCTCCTCGACCTGGACCGGTTCAAGGAGGTCAACGACAGCCTCGGTCACGATGCCGGCGATCGACTTCTCGTGCAAGTCGGCGTGCGGCTGGCGCGCGAGCTCGGACCGCTCGACCTGCTGGCGCGGCTCGGCGGCGATGAGTTCGCGATCCTCGTCGCACGAAACAGGGATGGGGAGGCATCCGCTCTCGCCGATCGATTGCGGGCGGCGCTCGCCGTACCCTTCACGCTCGAGGGCATTTCCCTGCAGACGAGCGTCAGTATCGGCATCGCGCTGTACCCGAGCCACGGCCGCGACCTGGGCGCCCTGATGCGCAAGGCCGACACCGCCATGTACGTGGCGAAGTCCACCGGCAGCGGGTTCCACGTCTATCAGTCCGACGACGACCGGCACAGCGAGGTGCGCCTGCGCACCCTTCAGGAACTGCGGGAGGCGCTCGTCCAGGACCAACTCACCCTGCACTACCAGCCCCGCATCGACCTCGACACGTCCGAGATCCATGCCGCCGAGGCCCGGATCCGCTGGAATCACCCGGTCCGTGGCCTGCTGCACCCCTCCGAATTCGTCGATCTCGTCGAGGACGCCGGCCTCGTGCGGGCGCTGTCGGAGGCCCTGCTCGTACAGGCGCTCGACCAGGCCGCCGCCTGGCGGGACCGGGGACTGGACCTCGGCGTCGCGATCCGGCTTCCCCAGGCTGCGCTGATCGACGCCGGCCTCCCCGAACACCTCGGCGCCATGATCGCGAATCGCGCGTTGCCGCCGTTCGTGTTGACTCTCGAGATCAGCGAGGAGTTCCTGCTCGCCGACCAGTCCCGGGCGCGCGCTGTGCTGAACCGGTTGCGAGGCCAGGGTGTGCGGATGTCTATCGACGACTTCGGGACGGGCTACAGTTCCCTCGCCTTGCTGCGCGACCTCGCCATCGACGAACTTCGCCTGGACGAATCGTTCATCGTCGCGATGGGACACGACGAACGCTCATCGACCCTCGTCAATTCCGCCATCGCCCTCGCCCACAGCCTCGGACTGCGAATGGTCGCCGAAGGCGTCGACAGTGACGAGGCATACGAGGCCCTCGTGCGGTTCGGCTGCGACTCCGCCCAGGGCAGCCTGCTCTGCGTGCCGCTTCCCGCCACCGAGTTCGACGCCTGGTTGACCGCCCGCCTTGTTGCGGAGCAGACCCGGGAGTAGAACGAGGAGTGGAGAGGAGCCGTATGTTCTGCTCCCAACGAAAGCTCGGACTTCCCGTCGTACTCGCCGTCAGCATGGTTCTGGCATGCCGCTCGTCAGCGCCAGGGGCTGGCGTCGACCTGCACGGCCACGACGTAGAGGTGGCGGCCCTGCTC
>NZ_JASJXJ010000165.1:0-7928 GCF_035018685.1 Cryobacterium sp. RTC2.1 | reverse complement strand
GGCCGCGGCAACACCGCGTCGCCGAGCTTCGTGCGCCGCTTCACCTCCCGGGCCGACACCCGCGTCACCCGGGTGAGTACATCCCACGGGCCCGTGCAGCCCATCCGCCAGGCCAGACCCTCCCGGCCGAGCACCCGGGCCCTCCGGTCCACATCCGTCGCCGTGCTCACCCGGGCCGCATCCACCGTCCGACCGATCGCCTCCACGGTACTCAGCGCCGTCACCGCTTCTGTATCGCTGAGCAGCCCCACCGGGATCGCCGCCAGGGCGTCTGCGAGAACCGCCTGCGCCTCGGCGAGCCTTGCGACAGCATCCGCATGAACCGATGGCACCGACCCGGCCAGACCCTCCGCGCCCTCGAAACCCTCGGCAACCGCAACCGCAACCGCAACCGGATGGGCCGACTCGACACCAACGGTGGGTTGATCGCCCGCGGCCACTGAATCTTGGGCCTGCGGGGTGTGTGACTGGGGATCCGTAGCTCCTGCCATACCCCGATTCTACCCCGAATCGAACACGAATGCGAGACTTACTCACATAATTTTGCGCTTCATATTTCCACTTTCACACCTGAAGACGGTTGATTCTCCTGCCCATGGTTCCGAATTCAGGAGATCCGCCCGGGCGGGTAACTCGGGTCCGCGGACAAGTGCAGCCGATCCCACCCGGCCGCATGGAACTCCTGAGTTCGGGACGCTCACCGACGTGCGGAACATCGCGCAGCAGAGGTCCGAGATCCTGTCGGCCGGCTGCGGGAGGGCGCGGAATCGAGTCAGTGAGCGACTCAGCGGAAGCGGGTCTCCTTGACGAGGCTGCCGTCCCTGGCCCAGGTGCGCCAAACGCCGATCTGGCGGCCGCGGTCGAATTCTCCCGTACGCATCAGCGTGCCGTCTGTGCGGAACCACTCCCACTCGCCGTGGAGTTCGCCATCGAGGGTGCTCCCGCTCGCCTTGGTCTCACCAGTGGCATAGTGGTCGACCCGCGACGTGGGCGACGACGCGTGCAGACCGTCTGGTGCAGCGGACGACGGGATCGGCTCTGGATTCACGCCCCCAGTCTGCCAGCCGACGGCTCACGCCGACAGTGGCGGAGTGACCTCAACGCCGCCGACCAGTCGGCGACGTGCGGACGGATACGGACTTCCCGGCTGTTCTAGACGTCTCCGGCCTGACAGCCCTTTCTGCCAGGCGGACGTGCCCTACCATCGAGGTCATGGCACTCATCCACCGGGCCCAGCTTCGGCCGTCCAAGCTTGAACTCGTCGAACCCTGGCTGCGGATGCAGTCCTGGTTCGCCGGCGATCCCTCCGCCCCCCTGACGGCCGTCGCGGCATACCGTTTTGACGATCCGGCGGGTGAGGTCGGCATCGAAACGCTGCTCGTGCGTGCCGGCGACGGTCCGGTGCTCCAGGTGCCGCTGACGTATCGCGATGCGCCCCTCGAAGGCGGCGACGCCTGGTTGATCGGCACGATGGAACACTCGGTCCTGGGTCGTCGCTGGACATACGACGCCACCGGGGATCCCACCTACATCGCCGCGCTCGCAACGACCATCCACCGCGGCGGCACCCAGGCCGACGAGTTCGTCGACGTCGACGGGGACCTCGTCTTCCGGGAGTCCACGGCGACGGTCGCAGGCAGCGGGACCACGGATGCGTCCACCCCGGCACTGTCGTCGACGACAGCTCTCTCGACCAGGGACGAGCTCGGTTCGACCGTGGTCGAGGCCGGCTCCCTGCGCCTCGTCGTACTCAGGGTGCCCGGCAGCCCTACTGCGGAGACGAGCGTTCTCGCGGCCCGGACGCCCACCGGCGGCGTCCCGGAGCACCTCTCCGGCACCTGGGCCGATCAGCCGCGCTCACGGATCCTGGCCCTGGCCATCGCACTCTGACCTGCCCGCCTGACCTGCTCCGCCTGGACCACGCCGACACCGTCACCGGGTGTTCACCGAACAGAAGTTGCGGTCGGGCCCGGCACACGTCAGGATTGTCCCGCGGCAGGCATCCGCTGGCGAAAGCACGCACAGATGAAGGATTTGAATGGACCGGACGGACCTCGTTCAGTTGTTTTCCGTCGTGGACGCCGGCCCGGCGCGCTGGGAGGTCCGTCACGATGTGACCGATGAACTCGCGGGCATCCTCGAGCGCACGCCGCGCGGGTTCCTGCTGGTCAACGAAGACGGGCAGCGGATCGGCAGCTTCGACTCGATCGCGAGCGCCCTCGAAGGCCTCTACGCCGTCCTGTAGCCAGGCCGGATTGCGCTCAGGCGCCCGACGACCCCTCGGTCGTCGACTGGCCGGATCCTGAGCCAGAGTCGAGGAATGCCTCGAACTCACGGCTGTCGGTCAGTCGGCCCGGGTACTGCGCCCCGTCGACGAGCACGGTCGGCGTGCCCTGGATCGAATCGATCTCCGCTCCAGGGATGGGCCCGTTGAGGGCGGCATCGGTGTTGGCCTCCGACCACATCTGGTAGTCGCCCTGCGCGATGCAGCCGGAGATGTCCGTACCGGCCGGCGAAAGCGCAGCGAGTTCAGCGTCAGTGAGGCCCTGGGTGTTCTCCTGCGGCTGGTTCGCGAACAGGGCCGCGAGGTAGTCGAGGGTCGAGTCCGGAGCGAGTGTTGCGACGCAGGTGAGCGCGGAGGATGCCCTGCTCGAGTAGTACGTGCCCTGGGAGGCCTGGTCGAGGAAGGTCAGCGCGTGCAGGCGCAGTGTGATCGAGCCGTCATCGACGCGGCTCGCGAGCAGCGCTCCGTTGGTCGCCTCGAACTGGGCGCAGTACGGGCACATCGGGTCGATGTACTCGTCGACGATCTGGCTGCCGGTGCCGACGGACACGTAACCATCGTCGAAGTGGGCCGCGCCGAGCGTGCCACTCGGCAGGAGGCCCTGCGAGGCGTCCGGTTCGCTCGTCGCCGAGGTGACCGGCCCGCCGAAGCCGCCGTGCTGGGCCATGTTCAGGAAGACCCGACCGAAGGCCGCAGCGAACAGGATCGAGAGGACAATGAGGACGGCCGTGGACGCCAGTCCCACGTAGCCGATCACAAGACCCGCGATGGCGAGGCCGCGCCCCCGTTCACCGCGGCGTGCGATCTGGCCGAGCGCGATGTGCCCCGTGATCACGGCGACGAGGGACACGACGAACGCGGACACGAGAGAGACGATCGCGAGCGTGTTCGTGCGGGGCACCTGGGGGTACTCCTGCTGCCGGTAGTCCTGCTGCGGGTACGGCTGGAGCGAATCCTGATGCGGCGTTCCCTGCTCGGGGGACGCCGGCAGACCGGACTGGTCCGGGTAGGACGGGAACGGCTCTGGATTGTCGTTGCTCATGATCTTCCCCTGGACGAACGGTACGGGACGGTGCGGACGAGCCTAGGGTGCTGCGGGAGCAGCCGACGCCGGCGGGGCCGTCTGCGCGATCCTGCCGAGCAATCCGTTGACGAACCCGGCCGAATCATCCGTCGACAGGATCTTCGCGGCCTCGACGGCCTCATCGATCGCGACGGCGTGAGGAACGGCATCGTTGAACAGGATCTCCCAGATCCCGATCCGCAGGATGGCACGGTCGACGACCGGCATCCGCTTGAGCGTCCAGCCCTGCGAGTAGGTCTCGATGAGTTCGTCGATCTCCTCGCGGTGATCGACGACGCCGTCCACGATCTCGCGCGCGTACAGCCAGGAGGCCATCCGCGCGGGTTCGCTCGCGGCCCGCTGCGCCTCGGCGGCGAGCGATTCGGGAATCGTCGTCTGCCGCACGTCGGCGGCGTACAGGATGTCGAGCGCGCGCTTACGCGCCTTCGTTCGTGCGCTCACTAGTTGACGCGGCCGAGGTAGTCACCGGTGCGGGTGTCGACCTTGACTTTGGTGCCCTGTTCGAGGAACAGCGGGACCTGGATCTGGAACCCGGTCTCCACGGTGGCGGGCTTGGTGCCGCCGGTGGAGCGGTCGCCCTGCAGGCCAGGCTCCGTGTACGTGATTTCGAGCACGACGGATGCCGGCAGCTCGACATACAGCGGGTTGCCGTTGTGGAGGGCGATGGTGACGTTCTGGTTCTCAAGGAGGAAGTTCGAGGCCTCGCCGACGACGACGTTGGAGACGGTGAGCTGGTCGAAGTCGGAGACGTCCATGAAGACGTAGGAGTCGCCGTCCGCGTACAGGTACTGGAAGTCCTGGCGGTCGACGTTCTCGGTCTCGATCTTGGCTCCGGCGTTGAAGGTGCGGTCGACGGTCTTGCCCGTGACGACGTTCTTCAGTTTGGTGCGAACGAAAGCGCCGCCCTTGCCCGGCTTGACGTGCTGGAAGTCGGTGACGGCCCAAAGCTGGCCGTCCATGTTGAGGACGACGCCATTTCGGATATCGGCGGTTGATGCCATGGAAAGCGTTTCCGTTCATTCAGTTCAGTTAGGAAGGTGCGCGGCCGAATCGGCCTCAAACGAGTGTAGTTGCCCGGAGGCTGAGAGCCAAAGGCGCGCCAACGGGCACTCCGCAGGTTCGGCCACCCCCTGTCGCGAGTCACGAACGACCGGGGATGGGCACGACCTTCCCGAACGAGCCCTCAGCCGAAGCTTTCCATCAGGCGGGACCGGATCAGGAAACGCACGCCGCGCGGAGCCTCGAGGGAGAAGCCGCTGCCCCGGCCGGGGACGAGGTCGACCGTCAGGAACGTGTGGCTCCAGTATTCGAACTGTTCCGCCGACATCCAGAAGTCGACGGCCTGGGCCGTTTCACCGGCCGGCGCGATGTCGAGCCGGCCCAGCAGCACGTCGCGGTCCGAGGTGATGAACTCCCCGGCCGGGAAACACATCGGCGAACTGCCGTCGCAGCATCCGCCCGACTGGTGGAACATCAGCGGTCCGAACTCGGCCCAGAGCTCGCGCAGGGTGTCGACGGCGGCCGGCGTGAACTCGACGCGCGGCGTGGTCTCCCCCGGAACCGTGACGGAGGCGATGACCGTGGTTGTTGAGGGCGCTGCTGGCGACATTGCCTGGCCTTTCATCGTTCGATTCACGCTCGATGGTCATCGGGCGGGATGTGCACCAACGGTAGTCGAGCTGCGGGACGGCCGAAAGGGGCCACCGGTCGATACCGGCGGCCCCCTTCGGCACGATGCCGTTTAGAAGAAGCCGAGGGGCTTCTCCGAGTAGGACACGAGCAGGTTCTTGGTCTGCTGGTAGTGCCCGAGGGCGAGCTTGTTGTTCTCGCGGCCGATGCCAGAGCTCTTGTACCCGCCGAACGCGGCGCCGGCAGGGTAGTGGTGGTAGTTGTTCACCCACACCCGGCCGGCGTGGATGTCGCGCCCGGCCCGGTATGCCACGTTGCCGTTCCGGGACCAGACGCCCGCGCCGAGCCCGTAGAGGTTGTCGTTGGCGATCGAAATGGCGTCCTCGTAGTCGGAGAAGCTCGTGACCGCGAGGACCGGCCCGAAGATCTCCTCCTGGAAGATGCGCATCTTGTTGTTGCCCTCGAAGATGGTCGGCTGCACGTAATAGCCGCCGCTCAGGTCACCGCCGAGGTCGACACGCTCACCGCCGAGGGCGAGACGGGCGCCCTCCTGCTTGCCGATGTCGATGTAGGACAGGATCTTCTCGAGCTGGTCGTTGCTCGCCTGGGCCCCGACCTGGGTGTCGGTGTCGAGCGGGTTGCCCTGGATCGCCTTGCGGGTGCGCTCAATGGCGCTGCCGAGGAAGCTCTCGTAGATCGGCTTCTGCAGGAGCGCCCGGCTCGGTGCCGTGCAGACCTCGCCCTGGTTGAAGGCGAAGAGCACAAAACCTTCCTGGGCCTTGTCGTAGAAGCTGTCCTGCTCCTGGGCGACGTCGCTGAAGAAGATGTTCGCGCTCTTGCCGCCGAGTTCGACCGTGGCAGGGATGATGTTGGCGCTCGCGTACTGCAGGATGAGGCGGCCCGTCGTGGTCTCGCCTGTGAACGCGATCTTGCGGATCCGCGGGGAGGACGCAAGCGGCTTGCCCGCCTCGAGGCCGAACCCGTTGACGATGTTGAGCACGCCGGGCGGCAGGATGTCGCCGATCAGTTCGATCAGCACCATGATCGACACCGGGGTCTGCTCCGCCGGCTTCATCACGATCGCGTTCCCTGCCGCGAGGGCGGGGGCGAGCTTCCAGACGGCCATCAGGATGGGGAAGTTCCACGGGATGATCTGGCCGACGACGCCGAGCGGCTCGTGGAACTGGTACGAGACGGTGTCGTTGTCGAGTTCGGCGTGGTCGCCGTCCTGCGAGCGGATCGCAGCAGCGAAGTAGCGGAAGTGGTCGCTCGCGAGCGGCAGGTCGGCGTTCAGCGGTTCGCGGATCGGCTTGCCGTTGTCCCAGGTCTCTGCGACGGCGAGCAGTTCCTTGTTCGCGTCGATGACGTCGGCGATCTTGTTGAGCACGGCGGCGCGTTCCGTCGCCGTCGTCTTGCCCCAGGCCGGCGCGGCCCGGTGGGCGGCGTCGAGCGCGAGTTCGATGTCCTCCGCCGTTCCGCGGGCGACCTCGGCGAACGGCTTCCCGTTCACCGGAGAGATGTCTTCGAAGTACTGGCCCTTGACGGGCTTGACCCAGCCCCCGTTGATCCAGTTCTCATAGCGGGGCTTGAAGGTGACTTTGGCGCCCGGGGTCCCGGGGTTGGCATAGACGGTCATTTCTCTCCTCGTCGACGACGTTGTCGGTGGGGTCCGCCTGCTGCGGACCTGGCCCGAGCGTACGCGGAGGGACCGTTGCGTCAGGGTTGCGGGAGGTTGCGCCCGCCACCCGGGGCGCCGGTTTCGGCGAGGTCCGCCTCGATCTTCGCGAGGCGAGCGACGACGGATGCCCGTTTCGGCGACCGGGGCGGCAGCAGTTCCAGGCACGCGCGCCAGACCTCCTCGTCCCAGGCCGCCTCGTCGCTGCGGGCGTACTCGAGGAGCAGGTCGGGGCTCGCGTCGCTCAGCAGCGCCTGCCGCAGCCGGGAACTGATCTCCGAGCGGATCTCGACGATGCCGGGGGCGACGGAGGCGGGCAGCAGCGGCCCGCGGTAGGTGCCGAGCGCCACCCGGTGGGCGCCACGTTCGAGTAGGGCGAGCACGCGTTGCGCATCCAGCTCGACCGGCGAACCGAGACGGTACGGCCGGGAGGCGATCGAGATGGGCGGGGCCGTCCCGTCGAGGACCTTCCGCAAGCGAACCATCTCCGCGCGCAGGTTGTCGACGGAGTTCGACTGGTCGCTCAGCAGCTGGGAGAGCCGGTCGGCGGTGAGGCCGTCCCGGTACCAGGCGAGCAGGGTCAGGATCTCGGCGTGCCGCGGACTCAGTTCGAAGGACCGGAGGCCGTTCTCGAGGAACCCGGTGTCGCGCCCGAGCACGGACACCCGCGCATTCGTCGGGCGTCTCTGGGTCGTGGGCGGCGGCGCCTGCGTGAATCCGGCGACACGCACGATCGCGCGATCGCGCGGGCCTCCGTGCCCTGGTCCGTTGTCGTTTCGATCGCGGAGCCGCTGGATGCGCAGTTCGGCCTCCATCGCCCAGGCCGCGGCCTCGACGAGCGGAAGGGTCTGCGGACCTACGGCGTCGTCCCCTCCCGTGACGTCGATGACGCCCAGGATGACGCCGGAATCGGGGTCGTGGATGGGCACGGCCGTGCAGCTCCACGAGTGCGCCAGCCGGTTGAAGTGCTCCGCCCGCTGGATCTGGATTCCGTGATCGAGCGCGAGCGCCGTCCCAGGGGCGCTCGTCCCGACCCGGCGTTCCGACCAGTCGGCTCCCTCGACGAACAGCATGCCCTCCGCCTGGCGCCGCACGGTGCGGTCGCCGTCGATCCAGAGCAGCCTGCCCGACTCGTCTCCGATGGCGACGATGAGACCGGACTCGAGCGAATGCCGGATCAGGAGGTTCTGGACGACAGGAAGCACCGCGGAGAGCGGATGCCGGTCGCGCAGCTCCCTGAGCGCGTCGGACGACAG
>NZ_JASJXJ010000164.1:0-8153 GCF_035018685.1 Cryobacterium sp. RTC2.1 | reverse complement strand
GCGTTCACCCCCTCCCGAGTCTTTTCCAAGGACAGCCATGCCGATTTCGAGCCTCGTCTCGCCGCCCCTGGGCGACTCGCCCCTGGGCGACGCCTTCGGGACAGACCCGGCCGTTTTCGACCCGTCGAACCCCGACTCCCGGCCGCGGCGCTCCCTGGTCTCCCGCCCGTCGATCTCCGACTCGGTGTTCCGCTCGGTCGCGTTCAGCGCGGGCACGATCACCGTGCTGATCATGCTCGCGGTCGGTGTCTTCCTCTCGCTGCGCGCCGGCGACGCCCTCGGGGTCGCTGGGTTCAACTTCCTCTTCGAGCAGGACTGGTCGCCGGAAACGAAGAAGTTCGGCATCGCATCCGTTCTCTTCGGCACCATCACGATCGCCGTCATCGCAATGTGCGTCGCGGTGCCCCTCGCCCTCGGCACGGCGCTCCTCATCTCCGAGGTCGCCCAGGGGCGGCTCAAGTCCACGCTCGTCACCCTCGTCGACCTGATGGCCGCCGTTCCCAGCGTGGTGTTCGGCCTCTGGGGCGTGTTCTTCCTCCAGGCGAACGTCATCCCGGTCGCCACCTGGATCTCCACCTACTTCGGCTGGATCCCGTTCTTCAGCGTGACGGATGCGACGGGCCAGGCCCTCACCGAGGCGAGCGCCTTCACCTCCTCGGCCTTCATCGCCGGAATCGTGGTGGGCCTCATGGTCGTGCCCACCCAGACCTCGGTGATGCGCGAAGCCTTCTCCCAGGCGCCGATCGGTGAACGTGAGGCGGCCTTCGCCCTCGGGTCGACCCGATGGGGAATGATCACGTCCGTGGTGCTCCCGTTCGGCCGCGGCGGCATCATCGGCGGCACCATGCTCGGCCTCGGCCGGGCCCTCGGCGAGACCATCGCCGTCTACATGATCATCTCCCCGATCTTCACGATCAACTGGGAGGTGCTCAAGACCGGCACGAACTCGGTGTCCGCGCTCATCGCGCTCCGGTACGGCGAGTCGAGCTCCTTCGGCCTCTCCGCACTGATGGCCGCCGGCCTCGTGCTCTTCCTGATCACCCTCGTGATCAACTTCACGGCCTCGTCGATCGTGGCGCGGTCCCGCTCCGGGGCGGAGAGCGACTGATGACCAGCGCACACAGCACCCAGGCGACGGATCCCGCGGCATCCGCCGGCCCCTCGACCCTCGTGATGACCGAGACCGCCGTCGAGCTCGAGGCCGAGCTCGAACTCCAGGCCGCAGCAGTCCGGCACACCACGAACATCCCCTCCTCGGTCGGCATCGAGATCGGCCCGCGCCGCCGGATGCGCGCCGCCAGGGTCGACGACCAGTTCAACATCCTCGGCGCGGCAGCGGCCGGCGTGGCCGTCGCCGTTCTGCTGTTCGGCTGGTTCGGCCCGCTCTCCGGCTATGTCGGTTTCGTGATCGTCGCGTTCATCGCTTTCATCGGCTTCTACGCCCTGCTCGTCAGCCTGAAGAGCGACTGGCAGGAGGTCAAGGACCGGGTCATGTCGGTTGTCCTTTCGAGCGCCGGCGTGCTGCTCTTCGGCGCCCTCGTCTTCGTCGTCGCGTACACCCTCGTGCGCGGCCAGGAAGCCCTCCCGCACCTCAACTTCTTCACCGACAGCATGGAGCTCGCCGGCCCGCTCGACGGCCTCGAACTCGGCGGAATCTTCCACGCCATCCTCGGTACCCTGATGCAGATCACGATGGCGCTCATCGTCACCGTTCCGCTCGGCATCCTCACGGCCCTGTTCCTCAACGAAGTCGGCGGAAAGTTCGCCCGCTTCGTGCGCACCATCTCGGACGCGATGACCGCGCTGCCCTCGATCGTCGCCGGCCTCTTCGTGTACTCGGCGATCATCGTGCTGATCACCCACCAGCGCAGCGGGTTCGCCGCCTCGATGGCCATCACGGTGATGATGCTCCCGATCGTGATCCGCGCCTCCGACATCGTCCTCCGTCTCGTCGCGGGAAACCTTCGCGAAGCCGCGTACGCGCTCGGGTCCACGCGCTGGCGCACGGTCTGGCATGTCGTGCTGCCGACCGCCCGCCCCGGGCTCGCGACCGCCGTCATCCTCGGCACCGCCCGCGGAATCGGCGAGACCAGCCCCGTGCTGCTCACGTCCGGCGTCACCGCCGTCGTCAACCTCAACCCCTTCGAGGGACCGATGATCTCGTTGCCGCTGCAGGTCTTCGACTTCGTCAAGTCGCCGGAACCGAACATGATCGCCCGTGGCTTCGGGGCGGCGGCCGTGCTGATCCTCCTCGTGCTCACCCTGTTCGCGATCGCCCGCCTCATCGGCGGCAAGGGGCCGGGCGACCTGTCCCGCGCCCAGCAGCAGCGGGTCGTCGCGGCCTCCGGGCGCGACCTCAAGCGGATCACCATTGCCGCCGACCGCCGCATCCTCCTCGAGGCGAACACGTCGGGGGCCTGGCCGCCGCCGACGGCACCACCGAACCACCACAGCAGCCCAGCGCCGACGATCGACCTCAGCACAAAGGAGCCGTCCTCGTGACGCCGCAGCCCCGTTGGATCCGTGCGATCCGCGCCCTCTTCGCCCTCGCCGTCGTGGTGATTCTCGGTCTGTCCGGAACGCTGTCTGCCCAGGCCGTTTCCTACGACCCCATCACAGGAACCGGCTCGACCTGGTCCCAGAACGCCCTCGACCAGTGGCGCAAGAACGTGGCCTCGAACTACGGCATGACCGTCAACTATTCCGGTGTCGGCTCCTCCGCGGGCCGCCGGGACTTCGTGGCCGGAAACGTCGACTTCGCCGTCAGCGAGATCCCGTTCCAGACCGCTCCCGAAGACGGTTCAGCGCCCGAGGTTCCGAGTCGCGGCTACGCATACATGCCGATCGTCGCCGGTGGCACCTCGTTCATGTACAACCTCAAGATCAACGGTGCCCGCGTCTCCAACCTGCGCCTGAGTGGCGAGGTCGTCACCAAGATCTTCACCGGCGTCATCACCAAGTGGAACGACCCGGCGATCCAGACGGACAACCCCGGACTGAAGATGCCGGACAAGGGCATCGTCCCTGTCGTGCGGTCGGACGGCTCGGGCTCGACCGCCCAGTTCAGCCTCTGGATGTCCAAGCAGTACAACTCCCTCTGGGGGCAGTTCTGCGTCAAGGTCGGCAAACCGGCCTCCTGCGGCCTCACCTCGCAGTACCCGACCTACGGCAACGCGAAGGCCCAGAGCGGTTCGGCGGGCGTCGCCGGGTATGTCGCCCAGGACTATGGCGAAGGCGCCATCACGTACGTCGAGTATTCCTACGCGCTCAAGGCCGGCTTCCCGGTCGCCAAGGTCCTGAACACCGCCGGATACTACGTCGAGCCGACCGCGAACTCCGTCGCCGTTGCCCTGCTGCAGGCAAAGATCAAGACGGATGTCCCGGTCTCGAGCCCCGACTACCTCACCCAGATCCTCGACGGCGTCTACAACAACCCCGACCCGCGCACGTACCCGCTGTCGAGCTACTCCTACATGATCGTGCCGACCGAGGTCGGCGGTGTCTTCACCGCGAAGAAGGGCCTCACCCTCGGCGCGTTCGCGAACTACATGCTCTGCGAGGGCCAGCAGCAAGCGGCGGCCCTGGGCTACTCGCCGCTCCCGATGAACCTTGTGCTCGCCGGGTTCGACCAGATCAAACGAGTGCCGGGAGCGGATGTCTCGGGCGTCGACATCAACAACTGCAACAACCCGACCTTCAAGGCCGGCGACTCCCCATCGAGCAACCTGCTCGCGACCAACGCACTCAAGCCCGCCGACTGTGACAAGGTCGGCACGAGCCAGTGTGTCACCGGAACAGCAGGGGCGCCCGATGACACGGCGACGACCGGAACCGGTACCGGCGGCTCCGCAGCCACGGCCGACACGGCCGCGGCGGCAGCGGCCGCCGCAGGAGCAGGGGCCGGAGCAGCGGCGACGACGGCAAACGCCGGGGCAGCGGGCACGGGCGATGCCGCGGCCGCGGTCTACGACGAGAACGGTGCTCTCGTCTCCGGCGGCACCGGTGGCACGGCCTCGACCGGAGTGGCCGGGTCCGCGGTGGCGTCGCCCTTCACCCTCGCCGACAACGGCTGGGGTGCGCAGCAGTCGATCATGCTGTTCGCCGGCGTGTTGCTCATCGGCTCTGCCGTGCTGCCCCCGGTGCTCTGGCGCCGGCTCAAGCCACGCGGTCCGAAGGTGGGCACCAAGTGAAGCGCCTGATCCTGTCCACGGACTCGATGTGGACCCGCGCCGGCGCAAGCGGCATCGTCGTGGGCGTTGTCGTCGGCATCGGAGTGTCCATGCTGGCCTCCATTACCCCGCCCGCAGCATCCGCGGACACCTCGAGCGCCGTCACGGTGGCCGCCAAGGGCTATGACCTCGACATCTCGACGGCACCGTTCCCCGACCTCAAGGTGACAGTCTCTCAGACGAAGGACCTCGTCTCGCAGGGAATCGTCGTCAACTGGACCGGCTCGGGCGCGAAGTCGGTCCGGCCTGACGCCAGCTCGGGCGGCCAGAACTTCCTGCAGATCGCGCAGTGCTGGGGTGAGGACCCGCTGAACCCCGGGCATCCCGACCGCACCACCTGCCAGTACGGCGGTTTTCCCGGCAAGGCCGCGTCCACGCGCGACACCTCGGTTTCTGACGAATTCGTCAACGCCAAGGACACCCAATACACATCGCCCTCGAACGGCTTCACGATCCCGGCGGTCACGGCGATCCCGTACCGTGCCTCGACGGGCGGAACGATCTCGTCCGTCTTCAAGAATGGCGCCGGCGTCCTCACCCATTACATCCTCGATCCCCTGACAGGGCTTGTTCAGACCGCGAACGGCACGCCGGCTGCCACTGGCGTGACCCTGCCCTCCCCGATCGTGGGCGTCGACCTCGCCACGAACGAGTTCTACACGCAGTACACGACCAACGAGGTGCCGTGGGTGGGGTCGAGTGACACTGGCGCCGGCTCCGTCAAGTTCGAGGTCCAGACCGCGATGCAGTCTCCCGGCCTCGGCTGCGGTATGCCGGTCACGGCCACGGACGGCACGGTCACGGGCAAGTCCTGCTGGCTCGTCGTCATCCCGCGCGGCACCAACGACGTCGGCGAGTCGTACATCACCAAGTCCGGCCTGTTCTGGGACGCCTGGCAGCACAGTGTGGCCGTCAAGCTCGACTTCAAGCCGATCGGTCTGCGCTGCTCCATCGGCTCGGCCGAGAAGCAACTCTCCGGAAGCGAACTCGCCTCGGCGGCCGTCGCGTCCTGGCAGCCCAACCTCTGCACCGGCTCGACCGGATCCTCCTTCGTGCTCAGCACCGGCAACGAGGAAGACTCTCTCCTCTCCGCAAGCCAGAAGACCCCGAGTCCTCTCGCCCTGACATCGCGTGCCCTACAGACGACGAAGGCGGATCCCGTGCAGTACGCGCCGATCGCACTCTCCGGACTCGCCGTGTCCTTCTCGATCGACCGGAGGGTGAAACCCGTCGGCGCCGTGCCTCAGGAATACAAGGACAAGAACACCGAGTCCTTCACCTCGATGAACCTCACCCCGCGCCTGATCGCGAAGCTGTTGACGAACTCATATCTGGACTCCTTGCCGACGGGGGCCCCCGCTACCTCCAAATCGCTCGCGTTCTTCGTCGATAACCCCGAGAAGGTAAACCACAACGCGAGGAACCTGACCGTTGACCCCGACTTCCTCGCCGTGAACGACGCGGAATGGCAGTACCAGGACCTGACGGGTCCGTCCCTCGGCGACATGCTCCTGCCCTCGGGGCGCTCCGACGAGGCCCTACAGCTGTGGCGCTACGTGCTCTCAGATCCGGATGCCGTGGCTTTCCTCAACGGCGAAGCCGACAAGTGGGGCATGAAGGTCAACCCCTGGTACGCAACAAAGGACGCCGTCAACTCCTCCGGCACAAAAATGACCGTGCCCCGCACCAACTTCCCCAAGGCTGACCCAATCGCACGGGTGGCCACGGCCGACGGCCAGACCGAAGTCAACCTCGTCACCTGGCGCCCGTACGCGAGCGACTTCGAGAACGGCGCCTACCTCACCCTGCGCGGTGACGGCCAGGAGCTCGGCGACTGGAGCCCGAACACGGTTCCGCCGAAATGGGGCAAGAGCGTTCGCAACCTCGTCGGCACCCAGCGGGTGCTCGGACTCACGACAACGGCGGCAGCAGCCCGGTACCAGACGGTGACGGCGTCACTGCGAAACTCGGCGGGCACTTTCGTTGCCGCGAACTCCGCATCCCTGCTGGCCGCGGCCGCGGCGATGACCCCGACCACCGAGAACGCGGCCGTGCTCGAATACAACCCCACGAGCGCGAGCGCCAGGGCGGCGGCGTCGGCCTACCCGATGACCATGCCGGTCTACGCGGCGCTCAACCCACTGCAGACGGATGCCTCCGCCCGCGCCATTTACGCCAACATGATCCGCTACGCCGTTGCCGCCGGTCAGGTTCCCGGCAGTGCGATCGGCCAGCTCCCCGAGGGGTACGCGTCGATTCCGGCCAGCTGGGTCGCCCAGGCCCTCGCAGCCGCGACAGCCATCGAAAAGGGCATCAGCCCGATCGTCTCGGCGACTCCGACACCCACTCCCTCACCGACCGTCGCGGCCACTGCCGCCGCCCCTGCGGCGGCCTACGTCAACCCGAACGCAGGCAGTGGAACGGCAGCGGTCGCGGCCGTCGCCGCCGCCGTCGCCGGGACCGCGACCGCGACCGACCCTGCGGCGACCGGCGCGTCGGCCGGACCCCTCGTCGGCAAGCCGACGCCTTCCGATCCGGTCATCGGCCCCATTCCGGCAGCCATCCCTGTCGGATTCCTCTCCGGGCTGCTCGCAGCCGGTGGAGTCCCCCTGATTTCGCGTGTCCGGAGACGATCCTGATGCGCGCACAGCTTGACGTCCAGATTCCGGGTTTCGGCTTGGGACCAGACATCAGGAAAGACGTTCCCGCCCGGGTTCGTCTCATGCAGTACACCCGAAAGGCATCATCACAGTGATTTCGAAGAAGGCAATTGCGCTCTGCGCGACCGTCGGCGTCGCCCTCACCGGTTTCGCCATCGCGACGCCGGCCAACGCCGAGCCCGTTTCCAACAGCTACGTCGCCGTCGGCTCGGACACCCTGGAAGACGTGGTCAGCGCCCTGGCCAACGGATCCTCGCTCTCCGGATCTTCGGTTCGCTCGACGACCGCAGGTGGCGCGACCATCGGATCGTTCGACGCGACCGGCACGGCCTACATCACCACGAAATCCTCAGGCGTGCGCTTTGGACGCCCGAACGGGTCGGGTGACGGTCGCACGGCGCTCCTCCGCTCCATCGATGGCGCGGCATACACGTCTGGTACGGTCGGCGCGCCTGCCGCTGTCGTGATCAGCGGTCAGGTTGACATCGCGCGTTCCTCGGGCTCCGGCACCGTCGACGCCGCCGGAAGCCTGATCCAGGTTCCCTTCGGCCGTGACGCCATCGCCTACGCCTACGACAATGGCTCTACCGCGACCGGCATCGACACGATCGACACCGCGACCATGACGAGCCTCTACACCTGCAGCGTCACCACCCTCGGCGGCGTCACGGTCACCCCGATCATCCCGCAGGCCGGTTCCGGCACCCGCAAGGACTTCATGTCCAAGATCGGCGTCACCGACGCCACTCTCGGTTCCTGTGTCCAGACCGGCCAGGAGCACGACGCGTCCAACCTCGGCATCAACCAGATCATGCCGATGTCGGTCTCACGCTGGGTCGCCATGAACACCGGTGCCAGCTACCCCAAGAAGAAGGACACCACGGTTCTCGGCTCGCTCGTTGCCGGCACCACCCCCGTCACCGGCACCGGCACCTCGATGGTCCCGAACGCCACTTACTATGCTGACTCCGTCTGGGGTCGCGACACCTACCTGGTCGTGCAGTACGCCCGCGTCGACCCGACCAACGCCTCTTACGACGCCACACTGGCCGGCCTGCTTGACCCGACCAAGAGCACCAGCCTGACCAACTCGCAGACCTCCCTCGCCTCCAAGGCCGGTTCGCTGAAGAAGAAGTTCGGCATCCTGGCCCCCTCCACCACCACTGCTGTCCGTATCTCCAAGTAGCCCGACCTACTTCCAGAAAAGGTAATTGAATCTCATGAAGCTCAACAACAAGCTCCGCTTCGCCGCCGTCGGCGTCGT
>NZ_JASJXJ010000163.1:0-8223 GCF_035018685.1 Cryobacterium sp. RTC2.1 | reverse complement strand
CGGGGGCAGGGGGTAGCGGGGCGGCGAATCCCTCAGTGGTGTCAGGCACGCACTTCTCCTCGTTTGCTGTTCTCGTCGTCGTCCGGAGGGAGAGTACAGAAATGCTCGGCAACCAAACCACTCACCAGGAGGACCGCTGCGCCGAACGCCATCCCAATGGTGAGCCATACCGATGCTACCGCCGGAGTCACCGAACGGGTCAGCAGATAGAGGCCGAGGCCGCCGGCGGCTCCGAGCAGCAAGGCCCCGCTGTACGCGGATGCCTTTGCGAGCGCGGCGACGCGAACCGCCATGAACGGGTTGACCGGCTTGCGCGGCTTGCCGTCCAGGGCGCCTCTCGTGGACTTCCGGATCGGCCAGGCCAGGCCGAAGACCACGATCGCGCAGAGCACGAGGGCGAGGGCGAGGCTCGCCGGCGGCAGCAGGATCGAACGGCCGGCGGCCGCGAGCGTAAGCTCGAGCAGCAGCCCGCCGACGAGGGCGCCGAGCACCCAGGCGACGATCACGGAAGCACGCGTGCGCTTCATCGGCTCGCCTCCTGGGCCGGATAGCGGCGCACGGTCGAACCGATCGCGGCGAGGAGACCGGACACGGGTCCGCGGCCCGGCAGCACCGCGTCCGGGTCGAGGTCGAGCCAGGGGGCGAGGACGAAGTCGCGGTCTGCCGCACGCGGGTGCGGGAGGGTGAGCCGTGCATCCGCCTGTTCGAGCGCCCCGAAGACGACGACGTCGATATCGAGGGTGCGGTCGCCCCAGCGCTCGGAGCGCACCCGGCCGTGCTCGTTTTCGATGGTGTTGACCGCGTCGAGCAGGGTGAGGGCGTCTCCGGTGAAGCGGATGCCGACGGCCAGGTTCAGGTACCGGGGAGCGTCCTCGTCGACCCCGTCCGGTTTCACGGCAGCGGACTCGTCCTCTGCGCCGGCGCGACCGCCCTCTGGCTCCTCGCCGAGGTCTCCTGGGCGCCGATCGTGCTCGCCCTGATCGTCGTCGTGACCCTGGTCGTCGTATTGTTCGAGCCCCGCCGGGTGCGCTCGATCGGCTACCAGCTCCGGCAGGACGACCTCCTCTTCCGCCGCGGCATCATGTTCCAGCGTTTCGTCTCGGTGCCGTACGGCCGGATGCAGCTCATCGACGTCACCCGCGGCCCGGTCGCCCGCTGGCTCGGCCTCGCCGACCTCAAGTTCGTCACCGCCGCCGCATCCTCCGGCGTGCTCGTTCCCGGCCTCGCCTTCGATGACGCCGAGGCGCTCCGTGACCGGCTCATCGAACTCGCCGAGAGTCGCCGGGCGGGACTGTGACCACCCTCGCCGACGGGGAGTGGCACCGGCTGCACCCGGCGAGCCCGCTGCTGCGCGGCGGACTCTTCATCGTGGCTATCCTCGGTTTCATCATCAGCAACCTCCGTGAGCGCCTGATCGACTTCTTCTTCCACGTGCCGACCTACGGCGACGACCCGATCGACGAGCTCTTCCGCCGTGGCGCGGTCGGCTGGGCGCTGCTCGGGGTCGTCGTTATCCTCGTCGTGATCCTGGTCGCCTTCTACCTGTCGTGGCGGATGCACACCTTCCGCGTCAGCGGCGAGGTCGTCGAGGTGCGCAGCGGGCTCGTCTTCCGCAGCAACCGCCGCGCCCGCCTCGACCGCATCCAGGGCGTCAACATCGTGCGCCCGTTCATCCCGCGGCTCTTCGGTGCAGCGAAACTCGAAGTCAGCGTCGCCGGCCAGGACGCCAACGTGCACCTCGCCTACCTCGGCTCCGCGGCAGCGGATGCCCTCCGCCGCGACATCCTGCACCTCGCCTCCGGAGCCCGCGCGGCCGCGGCACTTCCCTCCGACGCCGCGGCGGAGGGCGAGGACTGGGTCGAGCACGCGGGCACCCGGGCGGCGGGCAGTGCCCTCGGCCCGTCCCTCGGCAGTGCCATCGGCACCGCGGCCGGCGGGATCGCCGGCGGGATCGGCGGCTTCGCGACCGACCGGGCCCACGAGTTCTTCGCCCCCGAACTCGACCCGGATGCCGCGCCGCCCGAATCCGTTGTGCGGATCCCCCCGGGTCGCCTGATCGGCTCCGTGATCTTCAGCGGCTTCACCGTGTTCGTGCTGATCGCGATCGCGGTGCTGATCTGGAGCGTCTCCGCCGGCGGCAGCGGCTGGCTGCTCATCGCGATCTTCCCCGGACTGATCGCGAGCCTCAGCTTCTACGTCAACCGCTTCACGAAGTCCCTGCGCTACAGCATCGCGGGCACGCCGGACGGGGTGCGCGTGGGCTTCGGCCTGCTCTCGGTGAGCAACGAGACGCTCCCGCCCGGCCGCATCCATGCCGTGCGGGTCTCGCAGCCGCTGATCTGGCGCCCGTTCGGCTGGTGGCAGGTGCGCATCAACACCGCTGGCCACTCCACGAACAAGGGCGCCGCCGGCGAGGCGCACACCACCACCCTCCCGGTCGGCACACTCGCCGACGTCGCCAGGGTGCTCGAACTGATCCTGCCCGGTTTCGACAGCGACTCCGGCTCCGAGAACGGCCGGGAGAAGCTGCTCGTCGACCACGGCGTGCGCTCACCCGGCGGTGACGACGGCTACACCAACGCGCCGCGCCGGGCCGCGTGGCTCCGTCCGTTCTCCTGGCGGCGCACGGGCTTCACCGTCGCAGCCGACACGGTGCTCCTGCGCCGGGGTTTCGTCAGCCGGGAACTCACGCTCGTGCCGCTCGCCCGGCTGCAGAGCATCGCGATCGAACAGGGCCCGATCCAGCGGATGCTGCGCCTCGCGAAACTCCGGGTGCACACCGTCGCCGGCCCGGTCGTCGCCACCCTCCCGGTCATCGACGTCCGCGAGGGGGAGAGCCTGTTCGAGCGCCTCTCCGCGGGAGCGATCTCGTCCGCTCGCGCCGACACCAGTCATCACTGGGCCGACCCCGGGCATCCGCTGAACCGGGCGATGCCAGACCGGCCGGCGCAGACCCTCGCACCGGCAGCGGAGGCGGCGCTGTGAGCGCCCGCCCCGGGCGTCTCGGCATCGGCATCGTCGGTGCCGGCAGGGTCGGCCCGATCCTCGGAGCCGCCCTCGCCGGAGCCGGCCACGCGATCGTCGGCATCTCGGCGATCTCGCAGTCCAGCCGCGACCGGGCGGAGGCGATCCTGCCGTTCGTGCCGATCCTGACCGTGCCCGAGATCGTCGAACGCAGCGAACTCGTGATCCTCGCCGTGCCGGACGCCCAGCTCGCGAGCCTCGTCGCCGGGCTCGCCGCGACGAACACGTGGCAGGCCGGGCAGCTCGTGCTGCACACCTCGGCGAGGTTCGGCATCGGGGTGCTCGCGCCGGCGCTCGCCCAGGGCGCGATCCCGCTCGCCATCCACCCCGCGATGAGCTTCACCGGCACGAGCATCGACCTCGCCCGCCTCGCCGACAGCTATTTCGCCGTCACCGCGCCGACCCCCGTGCTCCCGATCGGGCAAGCGCTCGTCGTCGAGATGGGCGGGGAGCCCGTCGTCGTCGCCGAGGGGGATCGGGCCCGCTACGCCGAGGCCGTCGAGATCGCCACCGCGTTCTCGACGTCCATCGTCGACCAGGCCGCAGCCCTGCTGACCTCGATCGGCATCGACCGGCCGGGCGGCGTGATCGGCCCGCTGATGCGCTCCGCGATGGAGAACGCCCTCTCCCGCACCGCGCCGGACCGCCTCGACCTGTCGGCACTCGACGACGACCTCGACGACCTCGACGATGCCGTCGACCCCGAAGACCCCACCGGCCAGAACGACCGCACCGACCGCACCACAACGGAGGACGAGTGAACGTGCTCATCAAACCAGAAGTCATCGGCACCATCGACGGGCTGCGCGAGCGCATCGCCGCCGCGAAGAGGCGTGCAGAGCCCGGCCCGGCAGCGCGGGTCGTCCTCGTCCCCACCATGGGAGCCCTGCACGCGGGGCACCTGTCGCTCGTGCGTCGCGCCCACGCCCGCGGCGGCATCGTCGTGGTCTCGATCTTCGTCAACCCGCTCCAGTTCGGGCCCACCGAGGACCTCGCGTCCTACCCGCGCACCCTCGACGCCGACGTCGCGGCGCTCGCCGCTGAGGGTGTCGCGTTCGTGTTCGCGCCCGAGGTGTCCACGATGTACCCGGACGGCGCCGCGGACACCCGCGTCACCGCCGGCCCGGTCGCCGCCCTCCTCGAGGGCGCCGTGCGCCCTGGCCACTTCGACGGCATGCTCACGGTCGTGACCAAGCTGATCAACATCGTCGGCCCCGACGTCGTCGTCTTCGGACAGAAGGACGCCCAGCAGGTCTTCCTCGTGCAGCAGGCGTTCGCCGACCTCAACGTGCGCACCGAGATCGATGTCGTCCCGATCGTGCGCGAGGCAAGCGGGCTGGCCCTCTCCAGCCGCAACCGCCGGCTCGAACCCGCGGACAAAGAGGCGGCCCTGGCCCTCTCCGCGGCGCTCACGGCCGCGGTCGCAGCCGCCCCCGACGGGCTGCAGGCGGCCCAGGTCGCCGCGCACACGATCCTCGCCGCCCAGCCACTGGTTAAGCTGGACTATCTCGTGGTCGTGAGCCCGCAGGACTTCCAGCCGGTCGCGGCGGGCTTCACCGGCCCGGCACGGATGCTCGTCGCCGCGCATGTCGGCAGCATCCGGCTGATCGACAACGAGGCCATCGACCTCGGAAGCGTACCCGCCTGAAGCGCTCGCCCGAAGCATCCGCACGACCCGCATGACCGCACGACGCGCACGACCGCACGAGCACGACCTCGCACCTGCACGAACCTGAATCGCCAACGGAGATCCGCATGAGCCAGCACACCGAAACGACCGAGCCGACCGAGCCGACCGCCGAGCAGGCGGTGCAGGCCGAGCAGGCCGAGCAGGTCAGGGTCGAGCAGGAGAACAGCGAGCAGAAGCTCGTGCGCCTCGCCAAGCGCGACCGCCTCATCCAGGCGGCAACCACGCCCGGCGGTGGGGCATACCCGGTCGGCGTTCCCGTCACCGACACGATCCCCGCCGTTCGTGCCCGCTTCGGCGACCTCGAAGCGGATGCCGTCACGGGCGTCACCGTCGGCGTCGCCGGCCGCGTGGTGTTCCTCCGCAACACCGGCAAGCTGTGCTTCGCGAGTCTCCAGGCCGGCGACGGCAGCCGGATCCAGGCCATGGTCTCCCTCGCCGCCGTCGGCGTCGACTCCCTCGCCGCCTGGAAGGACCTCGTCGACCTCGGCGACCACCTCTTCGTCGCCGGAGAGGTCATCTCCTCCCGCCGTGGCGAGCTCTCCATCATGGTCACCGAATGGCAGGTCGCCGCGAAGGCCTTGCTGCCGCTGCCGAACCTGCACTCCGAGCTGAGCGAGGAGACCCGGGTGCGGAGCCGCTACCTCGACCTGATCAGTCGCGAGCAGGCCCGCCGCAGCGTCATCCAGCGCTCGCAGACCGTCGCGAGCCTGCGGAAGACCTTCACGGACCGGAACTTCCTGGAGATCGAGACGCCGATGCTCCAGGTGATGCACGGCGGAGCATCCGCTCGCCCGTTCTCGACCCACAGCAACGCCTTCGACACCGAACTCTTCCTGCGCATCGCGCCGGAGCTGTTCCTCAAGCGCGCGGTCGTCGGCGGCATCGACCGGGTCTACGAGATCAACCGCAACTTCCGCAACGAGGGTGCAGACTCGACGCACTCTCCCGAATTCGCGATGCTCGAGGCCTACGAGGCATACGGAGACTACAACTCGATCGCCGACCTCACCCAGACGCTGATCCAGAACGCGGCGACGGCGGTCTCGGGCTCGCACGTCGTGACCTGGGCGGACGGCACCGAGTTCGACCTCGGCGGCGACTGGGACCGGATCGGCATGTACGACAGCCTGTCCGCCGCGGTCGGCCGCACGATCTCCCCGGAGACCCCCCTCGCCGAGCTGCAGGAGCTCGCGGCCAGGGAGGACGTCGCGGTCGAGCACCCCATCCACGGCAAGTACGTCGAGGAACTCTGGGAGCACTTCGTCAAGGGCGGCCTCACCCGGCCCACCTTCGTGATGGACTTCCCCGTCGACACGAGCCCGCTCGTGCGCGGGCACCGATCGGTGGCCGGCGTCGTCGAGAAGTGGGACCTCTACGTGCGCGGCTTCGAACTCGCGACCGGGTACTCCGAGCTCGTCGACCCGGTCATCCAGCGGGAGCGTTTCGTCGAGCAGGCCCGCCTCGCGGCCGGCGGCGACCCGGAGGCGATGCGCCTCGACGAAGAGTTCCTGCGCGCCCTCGAGTACGGCATGCCGCCGACCGGTGGCATGGGCATGGGCATCGACCGGCTGCTGATGGCCCTCTCCGGCCTCGGCATCCGCGAGACCATCCTCTTCCCGTTGGTAAAGTGAAGGCCATGAACACCCAGCCGCAGGACGACACCACCCCGGACGAGCCTTCCCAGGCAGCGGATGCCATCGACAAGGCTCCGACGGACTCGGCCTCCGAGCCCAAAGCGCCCAAGGAGCGCCAGCCGATCACGACCAACCGCATCGTGCTGTGGGTGATCGTCGCCGCGATCGGGATCTACTTTGTCGGCACCGGCCTCTACGGCATCCTCGTCAAGTAGTCTGAGGGAACTATGGACTTCTTCTGGGGTGCGTTCTTCTCGATCCTGCCGACGGTCGCGCTCGGATTGATCTTCTGGGTCATCATGCGCTCGATCCTCAGGGCCGACCGCACCGAGCGGAAGGTGTATTCGGAGATCGAGGCCGAAGAGCGCGCGAAGCTCGGGCTCGAAAAGCCCGTCACCTAACCTCGCATGTTCGGCATCGACATCTCGACCTTCATCCTCATTGTGGCCTTGGTCGTCGATTTCACCATCCGCGTCGTCGCCATCATCGTCGTACCCCGCAACCGTCGCCCGACGTCGGGTATGGCCTGGTTGCTCGCGATCTTCTTCATTCCCTACATCGGTGCCCTCCTCTTCCTGATGATCGGCTACCGCACCCTGCCGAAGAAGCGGCTGGAGATGCAGGAGGAGATCAACCAGTTCATCCTCGAGAGCACCGACGGGATCGAGCAGGTGCGTCGCGACCACCCGTGGCCCGGCTGGCTCGAATCCGTGGTCGAGCTCAACCGCAACCTCGGGGCGATGCCGCTCGTCGGCGGCAACACCGCGCGCCTGCTCGGCGACTACGAGGCGACCTTCGCTGAGATGATCGTCGACATCGACAAGGCCGAGAGATGGGTGCACGTCGAGTTCTACATCCTCTCCCTCGACAAGACCACCGCACCGTTCTTCGACGCGATGGAGCGCGCGGTGCAGCGCGGCGTGACCGTGCGGGTGCTGATGGACCACATCCAGTCGATGCGTAAGCCCGGCTACCGCAAGACCCTCCGCCGGCTCACCGAATCCGGGGTCAAGTGGGAGCTCATGCTCCCGTTGCAGCCGTTCAAGGGCAAGTGGCAACGGCCGGACCTCCGCAACCATCGCAAGCTCGTGACCGTCGACGGCGTCGTCGGCTACATGGGCTCGCAGAACATCATCGACCGCACCTACAACATGAAGTCGAACATCCGGCGCGGGCTCAAGTGGAAAGACCTGATGACCCGGCTCGAGGGCCCGATCGTCGCCGGGCTCAACGCGATCTTCATCACCGACTGGTACGGCGAGACGAACGAGCTCCTCACCCGCGACATCCAGGCGGTGCAGCCCACGACGGCGCCGCACACCCTGGACTGCCAGGTCGTGCCGAGCGGGCCGGGGTTCGAGGGCGAGAACAACCTGCGGCTCTTCCTCGCGCTGCTCTACTACGCGCAGGAACGCATCGTGATCACGAGCCCGTACTTCGTGCCCGACGAGTCGATCATGTACGCGATCACGACCGCGACCCAGCGCGGGCTGCACGTCGAGCTCTTCGTCTCCGAGATCGGCGACCAGGCCCTCGTCTACCACGCCCAGCGGTCGTACTACGAGGAACTGCTCCGGGCCGGTGTGATCATCTACATGTATAAGGCCCCGTACGTGCTGCACGCCAAGCACTTCACGATCGACGACGAGGTCGCGGTGATCGGGTCGAGCAATATGGACATGCGCTCGTTCAGCCTCAACTTCGAGGTGTCCCTGATGGTGCGCGGCCGCAGCTTCGTGCGCGACCTGCGCGCGGTCGAGGACGGCTACCGGGCCGACAGCAAGTTGCTCACCCTCGATGACTGGATGAAGCAGCCGCTGCGCTCCACCATCCTCGACAACCTCGCCCGCCTCACCTCCGCCGTCCAGTAGCCCC
>NZ_JASJXJ010000162.1:0-8311 GCF_035018685.1 Cryobacterium sp. RTC2.1 | reverse complement strand
ATGGGCTCGGATCTCCGCTGACACGATCTCAGTTCCGCGCTACGTAGAGGCGATTCGGCGACACCGGCTGCGAAGTGTTTCCTTCTCTTCCCTCCGTCTCTCTTCTCACCGAATTCGTAAGGGTGACCGAGAGCTCAGCAGAATCACATCACGGGCGCTATGTTCGCCAGAGGCAAGTACAAGCTCTACCGCGAGGTAATCCATACGCTAAACGGCATGGGGGCGTCGTGACCGCTGGGCGCGGTGGCCCCGAGGCTCTCCCTGACTGGTGTTTCCACCGCGAGGCCGACGGCGATCTTGACATTGAGATGGAACGACGAGCTCCGCGGGGGCTACGAGCCAGCGGGCCGTATGGCGGGGGACGTGTGGAGCTTGTCGCTAACTCTTGTGTTTTGACCGTTCCTGGCGAAGGAGAGCACGACGCCGATTGCCACGAGGGTCGTGAGCAAGGCTGTGCCTCCGGCCGAGATGAAGGGGAGGGGAACTCCGAGCACGGGGATGAACCCCAGAACCACACCAATGTTAACGAGGGCCTGGCCGATGATCCAGACCATGACTGTTGCGGTGGACACTTTGGCTTGCAGGTGTGTTGTGGCGCTCATGATTCGGATGAACCCGACTGCGAGGAGTACGAACAGGAGGAGAACGGCGACGGCGCCGATGAGGCCAAGTTCTTCGCCGATGATGGCGAAAATGTAGTCGTTGTCGGCGGCCGGTAGCCAGGACCATTTGGCCTTGGAGTTGCCAAGGCCAACGCCGAGGACTCCGCCATTGGCCAGCGCCCATGTGCCGTGCAGGGGTTGCCAGCATGAAGCCGAGATCGTCCCGGTCGTGGTGTCGCATCCAGTTCCAAAGAAGCTGAGGATACGCGTCAACCGATTAGCGCTTCCCGCGGCAGCGGCGATAGCGCCCACAGCGCCAATTCCTAGGGGAATCGCCAGCATGCGCAACCGTACGCCAGCGAAGAAGAGCGAACCAAAGAGCATCCCGGCCATTATGACGGTCGTACCGAGGTCACCTCGGATCATGACAAGCATGACCGCGGTCCCGCCGACTCCGAGGACGGGGATGAGGACGTGTCGCCAGTCGTCGAGTTGGTTTTGCTTGTGAGCGAGGATCGTGCCGAGCCAGATGGCCAAAGCCACCTTGATGGCTTCGGAGGGCTGGAATTGGAAACTGCCCACTGATAGCCAATTGGTGTTTCCGGCGACGGTCACGCCCAGCGGAGTGAATACCAGGCATTGCACGAAGCAAGTGAGGATCAAGGCCGGCCACGCGATCCGTCGCCAAAATTTGAGCGGAGCCCGGCTGACGAGGAGCATCAACGGGATGCCGACCAGGGCCACGAAGCCCTGGTGGAGGAGCACGCCAAAGAATCCGCCACCGCTCAGGTATGAATCCACCGACGAGGAAGACAAGACCATGGCCATTCCGAACACGACCAAGAACACTGTCGTGCCCAACAGCAGGAAGTAATTCGTTGGCAGAGCATGAAAAATTCGCCTCACCCGAATCATTCGCACTTGGGGTATCGGCGCCGACGCGGTGTCTGCCGTGGCAGGGCGAACGGACCTCAAAGTGGAGCGAGTGCGCAGTGAATTTTTCATGTGGTCTCAGATTTCCCGCGTGCCCCATCAGTAAATGGCACTTGTTGGAAAGAACCAACCAACCATCAAAAATTGTGGCCGGTCCTCCTGTGACATGCCCGTTGGACTATCCTCCCTCAGCGGCACAAGAATTATCGCAGGGTGGAAGCGTGTCGCACGACGCCATCTACGGGCTGGCTTCAGCTGTCATAGGCCCGGGACAGGTGACATCGATCCCTTCATCGTCGCGCCGATACACCTGGATGCGGACTGGGCAACCGGGCCACATCACGAGCAACCCGGTGAGGCAGCCTCACGGTTTCAGCGAGACAACGTCAGAGGAAATGGGCACTGACCTCCGCTGAAGCGACGTCAGTGCCGAGCCAAATATGGGTGATTGGGAGCCCGGTGTTGAGTGCTCTCCTCTCTTTTTTTCCTCATCTTCACATCCAGGCGCCAGCCTCTGACGGACAAAGTCGCCAGGTGATTTCGGATTCGGATCGTGGTCGGCGCGACGAAGTCGATGGAAAGTGGGTGACCAGTGCCGCGCCAGTCCACTGACATGTGGTCGAAGAGGCGGCGTTTGATCGTGTTCCACCTGCCGGTACCGGTACCGGTGCCGGGAGGCAGCAGCCGATCGTAATGCTCAGTCCGCGTTTCCTGAGCCATGGCGCCGAGACCTGCCCTGCACCGGGTCACGAAGACCGACACGGGACACCATGACCAGCTAGCCTGGTTCCTCAACCGCAATCTGGTGTGTTTTCGTGCTGGTCTTTTGGCGGAGCGTTCACAATCGGTTATCGGGGTGGGGGTGTCGTTGGCTGGGTTGCTCGGGGTCGGTTCTTCCCTGGGCGGCTTTCGTCCCCGTGGGTCCGCCACCTGGGCCGCGTAGAAAATAGGCTGAGCCCACGGCTAGGAGCGTTCCGATTGAGGGTCCGAGGAGGTATACCCAGGTGTGGGTGAAGTCGCCGCGAACGAGGTCTGGGCCGACAGTCCGGGCGGGATTCATCGAAGCCCCGCTGACTGGGCTCGCCCATAGCCCCGCCAGAATTATGTACCCGCCCACCGCAATCGCCGAGAAGGATCCAACGTTCTGCGCCCCGGATGCGGAGCCCAGAATTGTGCTCACCAGCCCCATAGTCAACAAAGCCTCGACGACGAGCGCTTGCGAGTCCGTGAAGGCAGGACCGGGGACTGTCTCGCCGTTACCTCCGTGTGGGCCAAACACGGCTATCAGGGTTAGTGATGCCAGGATCGCGCCGGCCAACTGGGCGAGGACATATCCCGGCACTCGGCGCCAAGGAAAGTCACCTCGCAAGGCGAAGGCAACACTGACCAGCGGGTTGAGGTGAGCACCGGATACGGCGCCCATGAACAATATGATGGCCGCGACCATTAACCCTGGCGCCGTGACACTGGCGCCGCGGCCGACGTCCCCGTGGGTGAGGGAATCGACTGTTCCTGCTCCAGCCGCGACCAGAACCAAAAAGTACGTCCCGAACATTTCAGCGCCAAGTCGAGTCCATTCTCGATTCCGGTTATTGAATTCATGGACCCAGCCGCGGTCCCGTGGCGACAGCCCCAAATGCCCCACGTCACGGCCCGCAGAAATGATCACGGCACGCCTACGCGCTGATGATCTGCACGGGGACCTCGGCGTCCTCGTCCACGTAATTCGCCGCGCAGATCCGGTGATAACCATCGGCGATCTGCGCGACGCGACCCTTGCCGATCTGACCTCGAATGATCAAACACGGCGACAGCTGGACGCCTGCGGCTATGCGGTCCAATTCCTTGGCAACATCCGGGTTGCTGCGCGGCAAGAGCGGCAACCCACAACCCCGCAACAGGTCCTTGGCCTTGAAATGGACGACCCGCGTCCCCCTCAACTGTTTCACAAGCGCGTCAATCGCCTTGGGCTTCGCGTTCAGCGACAGATACGATCTCGCCGCCGCATAATCGTGTCCCGCCACATCGACCCGCCACCGGAGCACCCCGGCTTTCGGCGCCTTTTTGTCAGGGACCTGTTTCACACTCGTGCTCATCATGATTTCTTTTCCCTTCCTCGCGGCCGGGACGTCATCTTCTTGGTCGTAAAGCTGCACGGCGCGACCGGACGCCAACGCGAGCTGGCTCCGAAGCTAGTGTGGATCGCATGTCCGGTCAAGAGCCTCCCCGATCCAACTCGCCCCGACAAGCGCCCGGCGGACGTGAACGCCACTGGAGTAGCCGGTTCATCCATCGAGTTGGCGATATCACTGCACATGCTTCTTTCGGTCTCACTGCCGCGTTCATCACTCTGCTGTGGTTGTTTTCGGGCCTTCTCCTAGGCTTTCCTGCCTGGTGGGAGACGGCCCTCACGACCGTGACCGCCACTATCACCCTCGTCATGGTTTTCGTCATCCAGCACACTCAAGCTCGACAACAGGCCGCGACACAACGAAAACTAGACGAGCTATTACGCGCCCTACCCACAGCCGACAATCGCCTCATAGCCGTGGAAGCAGCACCAGACAAAGAACTCGATGATCTCGCCGACCGCAACCTCACCCACCGCGAACAAGCCGTCCACAATGCCACGCCACAGCCCTAAAAATCGTCCAGGAGCCTATGGCATGGTCCCGGGCCCCGCCGCCTGTGCCGGGAATCTCAGGAGCAAAACAGTGGGTGTTCGAGATGAACACGTCTTCGACACGCGCTGCCAGCCAAGCTGCGTCTTTATACTGGGCGCAGTAAAGCGGCAATCCGCTTGAACCCTGAAAGAGGAGATGGACATGACGCTCACTGAAGAGATCGATGCTTTGGCAGAAGACGTGCGCGCCAAGTGGTTGCTCGTTGACTACGGTCTGCCTCTGGACGTGTTCATGAAAATGGTCGCGGCCGAGAGCACGCGCACGTGGGAGGCGCTTCGCCTCATCGCGAGGCGTGTTGACGCCGGAGAATAGATCCGACAGAGCCCAGCATTGGCGTGGAAGACGAATTATTTCACCCGGGTAGCGGCACAGTCCACAAAGATCAGATCGGTGTCGGCCGGGGTGGGCGACACCTGCGTATGTGTTTCGCCGGCGATGAGGTTAGCTTCGGTCCTGCCCACTGCGTCTCGCGCTTTCGAGAAAGGCTTTCACGAGGGGTGACCTCGTGCGGTGTATTTCGTTGACGATGTGGATGGTGCTGCCCACTAATTGCCGCGAAGGGTGAATCGGCGCCGGGTCAGGGGCTGTTGGTCGTCACGATCGTCGTCCGTGCCGGTCTCTGGGTTGTTGGAGTGCCAGGAGAGGCTACTCACACCCTGCTCGAGAGAGAGCCGGGTGACCAGTGTGTCCAGTAACTCAGGTGCATTTCCCTCGATCAGGAGCTCAACCTGGAGTTGGACAAGACTGGTGCCGGTGAGGGACTCTTCCGGGGAATGATTTGCAACACTTCGCAAGACGAATGCCGGTCCTGACAAAGCCTGAACGAGTTGAGCTCGAAGGTGCGGTTCATGTTTGCGGCGAACAAGGATTAGGAGAGTGTAGGAGCCGACTGACTCTTCCTTCGTAGCGGGGGCGCGATCAACCAACCGCCCAAGCGGACGAAGTAGCAGGTGTATCGCCAGCACGACCGCCGTTGTTGTCAGGGCGGGTATGAGATGTCCGGCAGCGGCTTGACATCCCACGGCGGCCGAGCACCAGAGAGTTGCCGCGGTGTTCAGCCCCTGCACGGTAAAGCCCTGCCGCAAAATCACCCCACCGCCGAGAAAGCCCACTCCCGAAACGACATACGCCGCAATTTGCAGCGGTGCCTGGGGAACACCGGCTTGCTCTCCGAACAGCACAAATACTGCGGCACCCGCCGCTACGAGGGCCTGAGTCCTCAGCCCAGCCGTTCGTGAGCGAAATTGACGTTCGAGACCGATCATCAGGCCACACCCGGTGGCTAGAAGCAGGCGAAGCGCGAATTCAAAATCCGTTGGGTTCACAGCCACTCACTCTTCTTTGTATGTTTTTTAGAATGTGACGGTGGGCAGTGTTTGTCTGATGGGGTGGTCTTGGGGGGCTTCGGATTCGATGTAGTTGCAGATAGCGACTATTGCTTTGTCTTGTTGTGTGAGGTGGCGCTGAAGTCTGCGGCATTCATGGACGACTGCTTCTGCGTCAAGGTAAGTCTGCTCGGCGCGTTGGGTACCGGCCCGGCCGAGTACATCTTGCCCGACCATGATGACGAACATGAACACCAGTTGGAGGAGGCTGGAAATAAAGAGGAGAAACGCGAATGGGTAGGGGTCGAAAGTGATGATTCCGGTCAAGGCCAATCCGATCCACCCGAACTGGAAAAACACAGCAAAATAGAAAGCCCACATTGTGCTGACGGCCCTTGTAATTGCGGCAGCGATACGACCATTGAGTCCCACATATTGCTCCCCGACCGTAGTCGGTGTTATCGTCTCCCTTTCCTTCACCCGCGGGTGCGCACTCGATTTGACCAGATCGACGCCCTTGTTGAGGATGCGGTCTTGTTCCACCAGGTGGGAATGCAGTGTGAGGACCTCGCTGAGAATCGTTTCAGCGTCTCTGAAGGTGCGTTCGGAACGATGATCAGAACTGCGGCCGAGTACACCCTGGCCTACGAGGATCACGAACACGAGTACCAGCTGCACCAAGTTACCCAGGAACAGTAGGAAAGGGAACGGGTAAGGGTCAGTCTTATGTAACGGTCCGACGCTGGCCAGGACAATCCAGACGAATACGAAAACGATAGTGATATAGACGGACCACATAGATCCGACCTTGCTGGTAAGGAAAAGTCCAAGTCGAGCATTTAGGCCAAGATGTTCATTCTCACTGGCCGCAGCAGCGTCAGTGGGCGCCGTTCCCTTGGAAGGTCTCAATTCGCGGGTGTGGTCCATGACGCTCATGATAAGCGACGTGTAGATCCTCACAGACCTGGGTTGCCAGTGTTGGGGCGGCGGTTTGACTGGCGCTTGGTGGCCGGTCGCTCCCCACGGCCTCCTCGCCCGGGTCACAGCCCATGGACTTATAACCGCCTGACCCCCGACGAACTGAAAGGCTCCACCGCGAACCTCGTTTGGGGGGTGCGTTCCGCGAAGATGATCGGCACGCACTCCGAGTGCGCCGTAGCCTGTACTCGGACCGTCTCCCGTAGTAGTCGGCTGCGAGGGGGACCGAAGTGCCAATTTCTGCTGGGTTGAGAACCCGTGCCTGGGTGGCCGCGCTGGCCATCGTCGGTGGGGCATTGGTCGCGATCCCGCTCGCCGCGGCCCCACAGGCCGCCGAAGCGCTCACCGGATCCGAGTTTGATCCGGGCTACATCATCTCCGACCAGAACTTCTTCGACACCAGCACCATGTCGGTAGGGCAGGTCCAGGACTTCCTCAATGCGCAGGTTTCGTCCTGCTCGAGCGGTTATGTCTGTCTGAAGGACTACACGATGGCGACCTATGACCGGGCCGCCGTCGAACCAGGGCACTGCTCCGCCTACGCCGGTTCCGGGAGCGAGTCGGCCGCCAGCATCATCTTCAAGACGGCGCAGGCCTGTGGGATCAACCCCCAGGTGCTGCTGGTGCTTCTGGAGAAGGAGACCGGGCTGATCACGGACACGTCGCCGACCGACTCGACGTACCGCAAGGCCATGGGCTACGGATGCCCGGACACGAGCTCGTGCGACGCGGCTTTCTACGGCTTCTACAACCAAGTTTACAAGGCTGCGTGGCAGTTCCGGCAGTACTCCAACTACCCGGATCGCCACTATCAGATCGGCAATGTTTCCGTCGGATACCACCCGAATGCCGCCTGCGGGGCGACAGACGTGGACATCCGGAACCAGGCAACGGCTGACCTCTACAATTACACGCCCTACCAGCCCAACAGTGCGGCACTTGCCAACCTCGGCGGTACCGGTGACGGTTGCTCGTCCTACGGCAACCGTAACTTTTGGGTCTACTACTCGAACTGGTTCGGTTCGCCCACCGGCGTGACCGCCAGTCCCTTTGGCGTCGTCGACTCCATCACCGCCTCACCCGGTAACTTCAGGGTCAGCGGCTGGGCCATTGATCCCGACACCTCTGCCCCGGTGGCCGTGCACGTTTACGTGGGGAGCGTGGGGACCGCCTTCAGCGCGGACCTCGTACGTAACGACGTCGCGGCCGTCTACACGGGCCTCGGATCCAACCACGGCTTCGACGTGACCGTGCCGGTGACGTCCGAGGGACCGAACACGGTCTGCATCTACGCGATCAATGTCGGTCCTGGCTCGAACGTGCAACTCGGCTGCCGATCCATCACTGCGATGAGCGGCTCACCGATCGGCTCAATCGACGGGATTAAGGGCGTGACCGGCGGCGTCAACGTCTCAGGGTGGGCTCTGGACCCGGATTCTACGGACCCGATCGCGGTACACCTTTACGTTGACTCGGTCGGTAAGGCCGTCTCGGCGGGGATGTCACGCCCCGATATCGCGGCGGCATACCCGGCATACGGCGCGAATCACGGTTACAGCGATACCCTCGCGGCGTCGCCGGGACCGCACTCCGTCTGTGCGTACGCGATCAACACCGGTATCGGCGGGACCACCGTGCTGGGCTGCCAGAACGTGGTCGTCCCCGATAGCGGGTCGGGCGTGCAGGATCTGGGCCGGGCGCCGATTGGTGCACTTGATGCGGCAACTGTCGCGAGCGACGGCGTGACTGTGTCGGGTTGGGCCATCGATCCGGACACGACCGCGTCCAT
>NZ_JASJXJ010000161.1:0-8376 GCF_035018685.1 Cryobacterium sp. RTC2.1 | reverse complement strand
GCTCGACCTACTCCCCACAGGGGATGCGGCACTCAGAGTCGGAACGAACGTATGGGAACCTCAGTTCGCTGGGGCGACGTCTTCGGCGACCAGGTCGTGGCCGCGGCCATGATCGACCGCATCGTTCACCACGCCGACGTCATCTCACTCAAAGGCGCCAGCTACCGGCTCAAGGACAGCGGAATCACCACCCTGCCTTCCGCCAGACCCGAAAACACCGTAGAATAGATGAACCACGGTGGCCTACTTTTCGAAGAGCACCAACGGCCTACTATTCAACGAGCGTCGACACCTGGGTCTGCGATGTTGGGCGTCCAGCCGTTGTTTGCCTCCAGGTATGGCATCGCGTCGGCAAACTGCGCAGGAATCGTTGCGGTGCCTTGATGCTGAGCGCACAGCCATTCGATGTAGGTGGCCAGCCTTCATTCAGCCAGATATCCTTCCAGCCAGAGGGCGTCACCGAATCGCCGAACCATTGGTGCCCGAGTTCATGGACCACTGTTGCTTCGTCCGCGACCTGTGAGTAAACAGGCGGGGTTTGAGTCTCTAGGGCGTAGTCGACTGAATCGTCGACAGTCGGGGTTTGACGGCGTGTTAAAGCGAGGTCCTCGCCCTAACTCAAGCCACGCCGACGCAAACGTCCTTACGGCTTGATCAGAGCGTTGACCGCTGGCAGCCCGAGGTTGCTCTACTCTGGCACCCTCGGCTTCCTCGCCGGGGCGGAGTCCTACTCCGACGTTCAGCGACGCTTCGAGGCGTGAAGCGATCCTGTGCGTGCTTGGGGGACGGGGAATCGCGGAGGTGTCCTCTGGCTGTGTTCAGGAATGCATTGTCGAACGATGGTCAGCGATACCACTTGCCGGCGAGTGGGTCCTCACCTGGGTACGTCGGAAGTGAGTAGCCGGGGCTCCAGAACGGCATGACTCCGTAGTAACCGTAGGTATTTTCGTAGAATTCCTTTTGGTTCACGAGTTCTGGGTCGTACGTGGGGGCACCGGCGATGTGCTCGGCGGACTGGCTGATGTGGACTTCGTCCTGGGTGATTTTCGTGATCGCATCTATCGGGATGAATGATTTGGCTTCTCCAAGTCCCAGGAAGCCGCCGGAGGCCACTTCAAGGAATCGAATCTTGTTCTCTTTTTCATCCAGGAGCAGCGCGTCGATTTTCCCGAGGGGTTGGTGGTCTTTGTCGAACACTCGCCGACCTCGAATGTCATCTTCTCGCTCGGCGACGGTTTCGTCACTGTCCTGTAGCCTGACCAGCTTGTCGAAGTGCGCATCTGTCATTTTCCCTATCCGTTCCGGCGGTGTGCCGCCTTGTCTTGCGTTGGCTGGTGGGTCGCTTTCATTCGGGAGGCGGAGTGACAGGTCCTGTCAGGCCCTGTCAGGATCGACGACGTTGCGACCCGCGTCGATCTCGGATGTGGTTCAGGTGGTGGACGCTGCGTAGATCCGCTCGACAGAGGCGGCCAGCACGGCGTCGAAGTCGGCGTCCGATTGTTGGGCGGTGAGGCCTTCGAGAAGAGCGCGGCTAAAGCTGGCGCTCAGACCGAGATTCTCGGCCAGCAAGCGGCACGCCTTCGTCTGACTGTAGCCACCAGAAAGGGCCACCACTCGCAGCACCATCGGATGGTAAATCAGGTCGGAGTAGAAACCGGCTACCGTCGGGATCGACAGCTTGAGGATCACCGGCTGGTCGGTGGAGAGCCCGTCGAGGGCTGCCAGGGCATCGGCTTTGAGGAAGTTTTCGGCCTCGGCCTTGTCGGGAGCGTTCACGTCGACTTCGGGTTCTAGGATCGGCACAAGGCCGTGGACCAGAATCTGCCCTGCGACGGAAAACTGTTGGTCGACGATCGCCTGGATTCCGGCGGGGTTGGCTTCCTTGATCACGGAACGCATCTTCGTACCGAACATCGTGCGCTCAACCGCACGTGCGAGGAGGGGTTCCAGCTTGGTGAGTGGCTTCATCAACTGGACACCGTCTACCTCGACAGCGAGGCCCTGGTCGACCTTGACAAACGGCACGATGCCCTTGGCGGTGAGGTAATCACCCGTCAGCTGGCTGCCAACGGTGCGGTCCATGGTCTGCTCGAAGAGGATCGTCGCGAGAATGCGGTCGGAGGTGAAGCTTTCTGCGGTCATCACGCGGGCGCGCATCTGATGCATCAGGTCGAACATCTGCTCGTCGGTACTGTAGGACGACGGGTCTATTCCGTAGAGCTCCAGTGCGCCGCTCGTGCTGCCGCCGCTCTGATCGAGCGCTGCGATGAAGCCGACTCCGGTGTTCATTCTTTCTGCTTGTTCGGTATTCAAAGTCCCTCCAAAGGTTGTGGACTCCATTTCAGTCTAGTGAGCAGCGATCCTCGTCTGAGTCGAGTGGCCGAGGGCGGTGTGTCCGCCACTTCTGCGTTGGCTCTGGTCGCCTGAGCGTGGCCGTAGGTGCGTTGGTCGACGGCGGCCTTAGGGCAGTCTGAGGGTGTCGAGGGTCGCGCGCAGGGTATCAGCCGAGTGCTTGAACAGTTCCTGCTCCGCGTCGGAGAACGGCACCTCGATTACCCGGGACACACCGCCAGCGTTGACGACCGCCGGAACAGAGAGTGCAACCCGGCTGATGCCGCGATAGTCGGTGAGCAATGAGCTGACCGGAAGTATGGCGCCCTCGTCTCGCAGCACGGCCTCCACTATTCGGGCTCCGGAAAGTCCGATCGCATAGTTCGTGGCGCCCTTGCCTGCGATCACCCGGTATGCGGCGGTCTTGACGTCCTTGGTGATGGCCGCGAACTCGGCCTCGGAGAACTGCGCCCGGTCGTCTGACGCCGGCGAGATGTCGTCCTTGACCCATTCGGAGAGGGAGATCGGACCGACGCGAGCCTGAGACCAGAGCGGGAATTCCGAGTCGCCGTGTTCGCCGATGATGTCGGCGTGTACGTTGGCGATTGCGACGCCGACCCGGTGCGCGAGCAGCCAGCGGAGCCGCGAGGAGTCGAGGACGGTGCCTGAGCCAAAAACCCGTGTCGACGGGAGCCCGCTGAAATGAAGGGCCGCGTAAGTGACGATGTCGCACGGATTGGTCACGATCATGAACACGGCGTCCGGCGCCCGTTCGACGAGCTTGGGCATCAACTCACGCAGGATGCCGACGTTGACGGCAGACATATCGAGACGTGATTGTCCCGGGTGCTGCCGGGCTCCTGCTGTGATCACGACCATGTTCGAGCCCGCGATCGCGTCGAGGTCCGCCCCGCCGGACACGCAGGAGGCGCCGGTGAACTGCGTGCCGTGGGCGAGGTCGAGTACTTCGGCTTCGACCTTGGGCTTGTTGATGTCATAGAGCACCACCTCGCGGGCTGATTGCCGGATCAGCGCCGCGTAAGCGAGCGAGGTGCCGACGGCGCCCGCCCCGATGATAGCCAGTTTGGAATTCTCGATTGCACTCATGAATCCACTCTCCTCCTTCGCAGTTTCCTGCGTCGCGGCGAATTGGAGGTCACCCGGATGTCGCCGCATCCTGGATGCATGGAAACACGGCCGATCGGCCGTATCGCTCGTCTCGCTGGCGGATTTCCGATCTGCAGATGTAGCATGAAAATGCGATCCCGTCCACCGATTGTGATGGGTCATGTGTGCACTTTCGATGTGAACGCGTGTATGTCTCGGTCGCTCATCCAGTGAACCAGGCTCAGTAGCGAGCGGTTCATGAACCGTCTGAGACCGAGGGAATCCATGGCCGATGCTACGCACGAATCCACCACCATGTCCGAAGTACCACAGTCTGGTGAGCCCGCCGAGGTCTCGCCCGCTGCCGAGGTCTCGGTCCGGCGCTGGAATGAGCTGAAGCGCGAGTACAACCTTCGCCACACGACACTCGAGCGGTTCACTGCGCCGATTGCACCGGCTGACGAGCCGGGGCTCTTGCCGGCGCCGGGTTATTCTCCCAGTTAAGCCACCATACCGAAATTCATTGCACCGGCTAAAACCTTGTTTTTGTGCAACACTTGCATGAGAGCATCATTCGCGGAGGCGGACAGTCGGGTACTTCCGGCATCGGCATCGGCACCGAACGCGATTCACGTACACCGCGTGCGTCGCAGGTGGTCAACTCAGGGAATTGGATCATGATGAAAACGCGAGCCCGGGAATGAGCACGGACAAGACCACGAACGCTGCGGCCGATTCGGCGACGTTAAAGCCCGACCCGGCACACGACCTGAAGTCGCTCCCGATGGCTGAGGTCCAGAAGCGGCTCGGCAGCTCACCGGACGGGCTGACCCAGTCAGAGGCCGACACACGCCTGGCAAAGTACGGTCCGAATGAGATCGCCGAGCATACGACGAACCCGCTTCTGAAGTTTCTTTCCTACTTCTGGGGCCCGATTCCGTGGATGATCGAAGTGGCCGTGGTTCTGTCCGGAGTGGTCGGGCACTGGCCCGACTTCTTCATTATCCTGGTGCTTCTCATGGCGAACGCTTTGGTCGGGTTCTTCGAGGAGCGCCAGGCCGGAAACGCCATCGCCGCCCTGAAGGACACGCTCGCTATCAATGCCCGGGTTCGACGTGACGGCGCCTGGGTCACGCCCGCCGCCCGTGAGCTGGTGCCGGGAGACGTGATCCGTCTGCGGCTGGGGGATATCGTTCCCGCGGATGCCCGACTGCTGGAGGGCGACGAGATCGAGGTCGACCAGTCCGCGCTGACCGGCGAGTCACTGCCCGTGACGTGCGCGGCCGGGGATGCGGTGTTCTCGGGTTCGATCGTGCGCCGCGGCGAGATCGGCGCCATGGTCTATGCGACCGGCGCCCATACCAGCTTCGGTAAGACGGCCGGTCTGGTGCAGGATGCCCATACCGTCAGCCACTTCCAGAAGGCCGTTCTGAAGATCGGCAACTACCTTATTCTCCTCGCTCTCGCGTTGGTGACCGTGATCGTGGTGGTGTCGACTCTGCGGGGCGACCCGATCCTGACGACACTGCAGTTCGCGCTCGTGCTCACGGTTGCGGCTATCCCGGTGGCGATGCCGACCGTGCTGTCGGTCACCATGGCGGTCGGCGCACGGCTGCTGGCCCGGGAAAAGGCCATCGTCAGCAAATTGGTGGCGATCGAGGAACTCGCCGGCGTAGACATCCTGTGCGCGGACAAGACGGGCACTCTCACCCGCAACGCGCTGACCCTGGGCGACCCGTTCAGCCTTGACGGTGTTTCGGCCGCGGATATCGTGCTCGCGGGTGCGTTGGCTTCCCGCGCGGAAAACGATGACCCCATCGACCTCGCCGTCCTCGGCGGTCTCCCGGAGAAGACCGCGATGGATGCCTACACGGTCACGCACTACCAACCCTTCGACCCGGTTCACAAACGCACCGAAGCCACCGTCACCGACGACAGGGGTAGGACGTTCAGAGTCACCAAGGGCGCGCCCCAGGTCATCCTCGCTCTTGCCGACAATTCCGCGGACATCACCTCCGCCATTGACACCGCTGTGAATGACTTCGCCGCACGCGGCTTCCGGTCTCTGGGTGTGGCCCGCGCAGAAGGAGACGGAACGTGGCAGTTCCTGGGTGTCCTCCCGCTCTTTGACCCGCCGCGCGAGGACGCCGCATCCACCATCGCCACGGCGAAGGCGATGGGTGTGACTGTGAAGATGGTCACCGGTGACGCGATCGCGATCGCGAAGGAGACCGCCGCCAAGGTCGGTCTTGGCACGAATATTCTTGACGCGTCCGGCTTGGGCGACGTGAAGAAGAAGGAGACAGCGGCGGTCGGGGAATCCATCGAAAGAGCTGATGGGTTCGCCCAGGTCTTCCCCGAGCACAAATACCACATCGTCGACGTGCTGCAGAAGCGCGGTCACATTGTCGGGATGACGGGAGACGGCGTCAATGACGCGCCCGCACTGAAGAAGGCGGACTGCGGGATCGCAGTCTCGGGAGCGACTGACGCCGCCAGGGCCGCGGCCGCCATCGTTCTGCTCACCCCTGGTCTGTCCGTGATCATCAAGGCAATCGAGGAGAGCCGCCGGATCTTCCAGCGGATGAACTCCTACGCCATCTACCGCATCGCAGAGACCTTGCGTGTCCTGCTGTTCATGACGGTGTCGATCCTGGTCTTCAACTTCTACCCCGTCACCGCGATCATGATCGTGATGCTCGCCATTTTGAACGACGGGGCAATCCTGTCGATCGCCTACGACAACGTGAAGTATCGGAAGGCTCCAGAGGCGTGGAACATGCGTCTGGTGCTGGGCATATCGACCGTGCTTGGAGTTGCCGGCGTCATCGCCGCCTTCGGACTCTTCTATCTGGCCGACAATGTCTTCCACCTCGATCGCGACCATATCCAAACCCTGATGTACCTGAAGCTTTCGGTGGCAGGGCATCTCACCATCTTCCTGACCCGCACCCGCGGCCCGTTCTGGTCGATCCGACCGGCCCGCATACTGTGGGTGGCGGTCCTGGGAACCCAGGCCGTCGCGACCCTCATTGCCGTTTACGGGCTCTTCATGACTCCGCTCGGCTGGGGCTGGGCCGCCTTCGTGTGGGGCTACGCGATCGCCTGGGCGCTTGTCAACGACCGCATCAAACTACTCGCCTATCGCATCCTCGACCCCGCAGGGAAGAAAGGCACGGCGGGCCGTGCGCTCACACAGTCGGCCGCACACTTGTCCGACGCACCGGAACCCCAAGTCGCCTCCACGGATCCGAGCACAGAAGGCGCCGCATCGCGAGAAACGAAGGGCCAGTCATGAAGATAAAAACAAGTGGCTTCCGCGTCGAAGCAGGAAAGAATGCGGACCTCGCCAAGCGCGCAACGGATGTTGGGGATGTCTCGGGGCCGACACAACGTATAAACAGGTCTTGCCTCGGCGTATCAAAAAGCTGAGCGAGCTGCAGCGGTTGCACTACGCCTCGGTGCACTAGTCCGTGTTGGTGATCTTCCAGGGCATGGATGCGGCAGGAAAGAATGGAGCGATCCGACACGTCATGTACGGGGTGAACCCCCAGGGCTGCCAGGTCTCCAGCTTCAAACAGCCCAGTAGCGAGGAACTCGAGCACGACTTTATCTGGCGTCCGACCCGCCGCGGGCCGGATCGGCACCTTCAATCGCTCATACTACGAAGAAGTTCTCGTCGCGCGGGCGCACCCGGAGATTATGCACGGCGAGGGTATCCCGGCCGAACTCATCGACGAGTCGTCCATCTGGAGAGAACGGCATCGCTCGATTGCGGACCTCGAGGCGCATCTGAGCCGCAAGGGGACGATGATCGTCAAGATCTTCGTGAACCTTTCGAAAGAGGAACAGGCGAACGGATTCCGCGAACTCATCGACGTTCCCGAAAAAAAACTGGAAGCTCACTCTCTCGGACATTCACGAACGGGAGTATTGTGACTCGCATTTGTCGGCTTACGAGAAATGCCTGACAGTCATGAGCACCATGGACAGCCCCTGGTACGTGGTGCCGGCGGACAGTGAGAAGAACGCCCTGCTCGTTCTGTCCCAGATCATCGGGGACACGAGCGCAACAGGGAACTGGCTACTATCCGCGCTGAACTCTGAAATGCATAGCGGGCACGGAGAACTGAGACACAAAAAGAGAGGTAGCGTTTTTGGTTGTGTTCTACGGAAACGGTTGGGGGTCCGAATCCCTCCAGGGGCACCATAGACGGCTTACTCGAACCATCACCCCGTTCCGCGGCGGTGAGCAGATCGTCTACGGTTTACCAATGCTCTTGACGGTCTTTTGCGCTGCGTGTGGGCATGGACAGTACATGCGCGGTCCTTACGGTCGTCGGTGCAGTAAGAGAAGTAGCCAAGCTTCCCAAAATCAGCCGAATTGGGCGCATTCGGCTAACGATCAGCGTTCGTACAGACGATACATAGGTGTGGAATAAATGTGGACTTCGTTCTCTAAAAGCCTCGCACCCCAGTAATGGCCTCGCGAGAATTCGGAATCAGTGGGTTCCGGGTTCAAGTCCCGGGGGGTGCACCAGTAAAGCCAGATCAGCGAAGGGTTCCGTTCTCACGAACGGGGCCCTTTTTTGTTGCATTGAGATTCAGCCATGTCTGCGACATGTGCAGGTCCGCCAGATTCGACCATGACTTTGAGGCTCACGACCGCACGCCACGAGCAATACTTCCTGCCGGGCAACGCCCTGCGTTCTAGAACGGTGTCGGGTCGTCGGGGTCGTCGGGTGTGGGGTCGAGGTTCCAGACGTCCACGAACCGGGCCGGTGGTTTCGGTGCGGGTTTCGGTTTCCGGGGTGGTCTCATATCGGCCGAGGGTTCGACGATGTAGTTGTACCTGGCCGGGGAGGTCCATTCGATGCGACCGTCGCCGAGGTGCCTCGGCGACCACCGGGTGTAGCTCTTCACCGCGTGGTGATACGG
>NZ_JASJXJ010000160.1:0-8509 GCF_035018685.1 Cryobacterium sp. RTC2.1 | reverse complement strand
CTTCCGTGCTTGTCCTCGAGCAGGTACATGAAGTACAGCTCGTGGGCGGCGGGGGCGTTCTCGTCGCGGGCGGGGCCGCTGCCGGCGAAGCCGACGACCTCTCCGTCGACGAGTGCGACGACCTGGCGGTATTCCGCTCCCTGGGTGGTGAACCGGCGCCACATGGCGGCGAGGCGCTGCGGCCGCAGCTGGGAAAGGGCCGCCTGGCTCAGCAGGTGGTCGTAGGTTTCGTGCCAGCAGAGGGCGTGTACACGGCCCAGACTCTCGGCGTCCGCTTCTTCGACGGGCCGAACAACGACGGTGGTGGTGTCCATAATCTGACCCTAACCCAGCCGGGGGACACCGGTTTACCGCGCCCGGTCCGGGCAGACAAACGGGCCGGACTCCTGGTGGAGTCCGGCCCGTTGATGTCGTGCTGGTGCTGCTTAGCCCTGCGTGCTGGTGCTGCTTAGCCCTGCGCGCGGCGCGGCGCCGAGCGACGGGCGCCGCCGGCTCCCGAGCCGGATCCGCGGACGAGTCCGCCGACCTGGATGCCGCCGGAGCGACCGGAGCCCTGCGGGGCGTGGCTGCGACCGGATGCCGCCGGGCGGCCAGAGTGCTCCTGGCGTGCTCCGCCGGCCGAGGCGGCGTCGTTGCTGCGGCTGCCGCGGTTGCCGCGAACGGGCGCGGTGCTGGCGCCTTCGCGGTCGTCACGGCCGCGCGAGCGCTGCCCGTCGGACGAGCGCGAGGTGTCGGATGACGACGAGGAGGCGTAGGAACGGCTGCCGCCCTGCGAGCGTCCGCCGTCTGAGGACGAGGAACGACCGCCCTGCGAGCGACCACCCTCGGAACGGCCGCCCTGCGAGCGACCGCCTTCGGAACGGCCGCCCTGCGAGCGACCGCCCTGCGAGCGACCGCCCTGGGACTGGCGCTGCTGCTGCGGCTGCTCGGTGCGCGACGCCGGCTTGACGTATGCGGCGACCTCGCCGACGAGGGCGGCGACGGCGGGGGAGTCCGCGGTCACCCGCTGCGGGGTCACCTTGATGGCGGCCTTGCGCAGCAGGTCTGCGGTGTCGCGACGCTGCTCCGGGAGCACGAGGGTGACGACGTCACCGGCGTGCCCGGCCCGGGCGGTGCGGCCGGAGCGGTGCGTGTACGCCTTGTGCTCTGCCGGCGGGTCGACGTGGATGACGAGTTCGATGTCGTCGACGTGCACGCCGCGAGCGGCGACATCCGTTGCGACGAGCACGCTCACGTCACCGTTGCTGAACGCGGCGAGGTTGCGGTCACGGGCGACCTGCGAGAGGTTGCCGTGCAGGTCGACCGAGGGGATGCCCGCCTCGGTGAGCGCCTTGGCGAGCTTCTTGGCGTGGTGCTTGGTGCGCATGAAGAGGATGCGGCGTCCGGTTCCGGAGGCCAGCTTCTCGATCAGGGCCTTCTTCTGTTCGGCGTTGTCGATCTCGAAGACGTGGTGCGTCATCGCGGAGACGATGCTGTTCGAGTCGTCGACCGAGTGCAGGACCTCGTTGTGGAGGAACTTGCGGACGATCTTGTCGACGCCGTTGTCCAGGGTGGCCGAGAACAGCAGGCGCTGGCCGCCGTTCGGCGTCTTGTCGAGGATGCGGGTGACGACGGGGAGGAAGCCGAGGTCGGCCATGTGGTCGGCCTCGTCGAGCACGGTGATCTCGACGGAGTCGAGGTTGACGTAGCCCTGCTTCATCAGGTCTTCGAGGCGTCCGGGGCAGGCGACGACGATGTCGACGCCGGCCTTGAGCGCGGAGACCTGACGGCCCTGGGAGACGCCGCCGAAGATGGTGGTCGTGTTGAGGCCGTACGCCTCGGCGAAGGGGGTCAGTGCGGTGGTGATCTGGGTGGCGAGCTCGCGGGTCGGCGCGAGGATCAGGCCGAGCGGGCGGCCCGGGCGACGCTTGCCGCCGGCGAGCTTGCCGCCGAGGCGCGCGGCCATCGGGATGGCGAACGCGAGGGTCTTGCCGGAGCCGGTCTTGCCGCGACCGAGCACGTCCCGGCCCTTGAGGGTGTCGGGGAGGGTGTCGACCTGGATCGGGAAGGGGCTGTCGATTCCCTGCGCCGTGAGGACGGCAACGAGGGGAGCCGGCACGCCAAGCGCGCCGAAGGAAGTTTCAGACAAAGTGGTGCCTTTCAGGCATCAGAGCCCTCCATCGAACCGTGTGCGCACCCCGAGTGAGGGAATGCAGGCTTCGGAGCCAGGAGGATTCACATGGCGAAGGTGCCAATGGGCACATCCGTTCGCCGTAAGAATGTTCATTCGCAATATGCGCTCGGCCCACCAGGCAGGTGTGCCGCCGCAACAAGAAGAGGGCGTTCTACGACGCAGCGAGCGCAGCGATGCATTCGCAAGTGGTTTCAGTCTAGCGGATGCTGTCAAGCACCCTCCGAGGAACCCCCGCTCGGTGCGTTCTAGTCGCGGTCGCCGGTGTAGAACTCGCCGACGGGTACGTCCACCGCGACCGTGTTGCCGGCTTGCGCGAGCGGGCACGCCCACATCGGGTCGTAGGCGCAGGACGGGTTGTATGCGAAATTGAAGTCGAGGATCAGGGTGTCGTCGCCGACCCCCGGTCCGAGGTCTGCACCCTTGATCGTGTCGAGCAGGTAGCGCCCGCCGCCGTAGGTTCCGCCGGGTCGTCCGGCGAGACCGTCCTTGAGCGGCAGGAACAGGCCGCCGCCGTAGCTGCCCAGTCGCCACAGGTCGATCGGGCCGAGGTAGGGCAGCCGCACGATGCCGACCAGGTCGAACGGCACGGTGCCGTCCGTCCCGGTCTCGACCGCGATCCGGTGCGGCTCCGGCGCCCGGTGCACCTCGACCTCGAAACGCCAGTCCGGGTCGTACGGCGCGACTGTGAGCCCCGTGAACGCGGACCGATCGTCGGGCAGCAGCGGAGACGACGGATGCCCCGCGAACAGGTCGTCGCGCCCGCTCCGCCAGAGCTCGTGCCCCGCCGCAGGGTTCTGCACGCTCAGCTGGCGCACGCCCGCATACAGTCCGGTCACGCGGCGGCGCCAGTCGGCGAGCTGCAGGGCGCCCAGCGTCGAACTCATGCCGACACCTCCGTCGGCGCAGAATCCCCGTCGGATTCGTCAGGGGCAGCGGATGCGGCGTCGACCGCGTCGACGCCCACGTCGAAACGCCAGGTCGGGGCCAGCCGCTTGAGCTGCAGCATCCGCCACTGCCACATCGCCCAGAACACCGGCCAGCTCGGCAGGGTGAGCGCGCCGGTGCGGAAGACGAGCTGGTCGCGGTAGAGCGTCTTGCCGGTGCCGGCCGGGTCTGCCGACACCGCCATCCGGTGGTCCCAGAGCGTCACGGCCTCGAGGGCGCCGGAGACGCCCCGGCCGGTGTCGCGCACGATGCGCACGCCGTCGCGCCGCTCGGTAGACATCTGCAGCCGGATCACCTGCTTGCCCATCGGCAGGAGGCCGAGCGCGCTCAGCTCGACCGGGTGCTCGCCGGGCTCCCAGATCGAGGGGAAGCCGTCGGCCTCGAGCGACTCCACGCTGATGAGGGGCGAACTCACCTCGCGGAAGACGGCGGGGCTCTGCAGGGCGCGCCACGCGGCATCCGGCGGGCAATCGAGGATTTCTTTCAGGAGAACACGCATGCCCCCAGTCTGTGGCGCTGGGGCATGCAGTACAACTGAGGAGTGGCAATTCGGTACTGGCTCGGGGTCGCGCAGCGCGATAACGTGCAGCGGGGCGTCGCCATGGGCTTCGCGCAGGCCGGCTACCGGCTGCGCACCACGCTCGAGGGCATGCGGGAGAGCGACGGCGTCGTGTACTACTCGCCGAAGACCGCCGTCGAGGGCGAGCTGCTGCGCGAGTTCACCGCGATCGGGTTCGTCGCCGAGGGGAACGCGTACGAATTCCGGAGCCCGGAGACGCCCTCCGGCACCTATGTGCCGTGGCGGCGGCGCATCGACTACGACACGGATGCCGTCAGCACGTCGATCCGCCCGCTCCTGAACGTGCTCGAGTTCACCCGGGAGGATCCCGACTGGGGCTACCAGCTCCGCCGGGGGCTGCTCGAGATCTCCCGGCACGACTACGACGTGATCCGGCGGCAGATGCGCCGCATGTAGGCGCCGGCACGGCATGTTCACGGGTGCTCCCGCTCGCCCCAGCCGCGTTGATTAGACTCGCGGCTATGACTGGCGATCTCTGGTGGGTGCCCTCGGCCATACTTCTCGCGTTCGTGGTCCTCGGGGTGACCCTCGTCGTCGCATCCGCTCGTCGTCGTCGCCGCGACCGCGAACAGGCCGAAGCTGCGGTGGTCGCCGAACGCGCACGCGCCGCAGCGATCTCCCTGGTGCGGGCCGATGACCAGGTCGGCGCCGCGACCGACGAACTCGGGTTCGCGGTCGCCCAGTTCGGCGAGGCGGCGACCCGGGACTTCGCCGCGGCCCTCGAAATCTCCCGCCGCCAGCTGCGCGATGCCTTCGCCCTGCAGCAGAAGCTCGACGACAGTGTTCCGGACACCGAGTCCGAACGCCGACGCTGGACCGAGCAGATCATCGCGCTCGCCGCTGAGGCGACGACCCGCCTCGCCGAACAGGACCGCGCCTTCACCGCCCGCCGAGGCCGCGAGCGCGACGCCCCGCTCCTCCTCGAGCAGCTCACCCGGCGCGTGGATCGGGTGACCGATCGGGTCGCAGCGGGCGCGGCGAGTATCGACAGGCTCCGGCTCAGTTACGCCCCCACCGCGCTCGCCGCGTTCAGCGGCAACGTGGCCGAGGCCCGCACAGCCCTCGGACAGGCGAAACAGGCCACGGATGCCGCCGCCGCTCATCTCGCGGCCGTCCCCGGCTACCCGATCGGCGATGAGCTCTCGGCAGCGGAGCTCGGGCTCTTCCATGCCGGCAAGCTCCTCGACGCGATCGAGACCGGAGAGGACCAGCTCCACATCGGCTATGCGACCCTCAGCGCCGCACTCGACTCCGCGGACGCCGAGATATCCGAGGCGCGCACCCTGCGCGACGGGCACGAGGAGTCCGTCGCGGCAGCCGACCTGAACCGGGTGATCACGGCCGCCGATGCGATCGTGGCCGAGTTGCGGCATCCGTCGCGGGTGAGCGACCCGGCCGCCGACCTCGCCCGGCTGCGCGAGGTGCTCGACGGGCTCGACGTCACCCGGTCGGAGGCTCGCAACCAGCAGCTGCGACTCGACAACGCGCGGGCCGCGCTCGCCGGCGCGCTTTTGGCCGCGCGCAGCCAGGGCACTGTGACCCGCGGCTTCATCTCGGCCAACCCCGGCCGGGTCGGTGCGGAGGCCCGCACCCGCCTCGCCGAATCCGAGCGGCTCGTCGCCCTCGCCGAGGCCGAGGCCGACCCCGTGACCGCGCTCGACGCCGCGCGCCGGGCGATGACCCTCGCAACGGATGCCGACGCCCTCGCCCGCTACGACGCTCGCTTCGCCTGACCGACGGGTAGCCTTTCCCGGTGAGTGAATTCCTGCCCCAGCAGAAGTACCAGGTCCGCTTCGACGTCGGTCTCGCCGGGTTCCAGGCGCTCGCCGGGGACGCGGACGTGATTATCCTCGCGGATGCCCTGCCCACCGTCGGCGACACGGCACCGGCCACGCCCCTGGGCGGGCCCCGCGTGATCGTGGCCGACCTCGGCAACCCGGCGCGCGTCGCCGAGTGGGTGCTCGCGCGTCAGTCCGAGAAGGCCGACCGGTTCTCCGTCGCCGTGATCGCCGTCGGCGAGCAGCGCCGGGACGGTTCCCCGCGCCCGGCAGTCGAAGACTTCCTCCTGGCCGGGGAAGTGATCGACGAACTCGCCCGCCTCGGAATCGACCACTGCTCGCCGGAGGCTGCCGCCCCCTCCGCCGGGTTCCTCGGACTCCATCGTGCCCTCCGCCACCTCGTGAGCGCGTCCGAGACCGCCGTGGCCCTCGGCGCGGCCGGTCGGGGCGACGAGGTTCGCTCCGCCATCGACCTCGCCCGGCCGCACACGGCCACGGATGCCGCCCGGCAATCCGCCGAGATTCGCCGTGTCCGGGAATTCCGGTTTCCGGCCTGACGTTTCATCATCCGCAACCGCCTCGCACCAGCCCGATTCACCGACCGAACCAGGAGCACCCCATGAAGGCAGTATTCAACGGCACCACGATCGCCGAAGCCCCCCAGTCCGACCTCGTCAAGATCGAGGGCAACTGGTATTTCCCGCCGGAGAGCGTCAAGCCCGGTTTCCTCGTGGAGAGCGCGACGCCGTACACCTGCCCGTGGAAGGGCGAATGCCAGTACTTCAGCCTCAAAGACGGCGATGCCCTCCTGCAGGACCGCGCCTGGAGCTACCCGACGCCGTACCCCGCTTCGTTCGACCGGGTCGGCCAGGACTACAGCGGCTACGTCGCCTTCTGGAAGGAAATCTCCGTCACCGAGTAGGTCAGACGCGCGCCTGCGGTGCGTGCGTCGAGCGGGCGTGTGCCCGCACGAGGTACCCGACCGAGCGCACGGCGATACTGCCGATCACGAGGGTCACGGTGGCGAGGATGCCGGTTCCGGCGACCGCCGACACCCAGTCCCCCGACGCCCCCAGGTTCACGGCCGACCCGGTCCCGGCACCGGGCGCTGCGGCATCTCCGATCCAGTGCAGGGCGTAGGTCCCGCTCGCCGCGGCCGTGAAGGTGAACGCCCAGAAGCCGAGGTCGAACCCGAGCCGCCAGTAGGCGGCGAGCATCATCACCTGCACGAGGATCAGCAGCACGAACGTCCCGAGCAGGACGGTCTCGAGGGTGTCGAGCCGGCCGCCGTTGGAGGCGAACCAGGCGTTCCCCGCGACCGCGGGCGGGGCGGAGAAGATCGCGAACGTCGGCAGCAGGCGGGCAGGAAGGGCGGGACGGAACGCCATCCTGCCGAGGATGAGCGCACCCAGCAGCATCCAGAACAGCAGCCCGACCCCGATACAAGCGACGCTCAGCGTCGTCCAGCCGAACGTTCCCGCCGACTGCCCTGCGATGAAGGCGGCGGCGACCGTCGGAAGAAAGTACCCGGCATGGAGTGTGTCGATGTCGCGCATCCGGAGAGCCAGTTGCGCGACAGACCACGCCCCGAAGACGAGCGCCACGACCAGGAACCCGACGACGACCCCTTGCACCAGCGCGACCAGGAGCCCGGCGGGCGATCCCTGCAGTACCCCCGCAAGCGGATGCCCTGAACCGGAACCCGCGGACAGGGATACAGCGACATGGGTGCCCAGCAGCATCCCGGTTGTGGGCGCGAGGGCGGCGAACGGTGCCTGCACCGGGTCGGCGAGGTCCGCCCGGATCGTCCCCCCGTTGTTCCGGCTGCGCACGAGGTAATTGGCGAGGACCGCAACCCAGGCGACGAGCGCGAACACCCACAGGGCCTCACCGATCCCAGCGGGCGTGCCGAGGACTCCCGCGGCCATCGTCCAGGTGCCGGCAAGGCCCGAAAGCCCGAAGGGGATGCCGAAGCTGGTCAGCGGGGCCCGCCCGGTCCGCAGGACTCTCCGGAACGCACGAGGGGAAGCCGGCATGATCGTTCCCCTCGGGCCTCTGTTGAACGGACAGTTGTCCTCTCAATAGAATACCGGAGTCGGAGTGACGTGCCGCAAGAGGGCAGCGCGGGGCCGTCAGGCGCGTGCGTTTCGTTCGTTCCGGCCTCGGGCCGGCGTGCCCAGGAGAGGTACGTGAGGGGGCCGACCGAACCGCATAATCCCGTTGAGTAAGGACACGCCCTTGTTCGGGGGGACAATTGGCTGACAGGATTTGCGATCGCGCGTAGTAAAAGTATCGGACCGACAGACATGGTGAGGCTCAGCGGCGGCGGCATGTACAGGCGGCGGATGGCGGAATCCGTGATCGACAAGCTGCTGCGCGAGCAGACCGGAACGCCCGTGCGTTCAGCGTGGCACCGTTTCCGCGGGCGTTCCCCGCTCGGCAAACGCTGCGAGGGCTGGTACCTGGCCGCACTCGGCGAGATCGCTGTCGGGAAGAGCCTCCAGGCGCTCAGCTCCGACTGGACGATCTTCCACGCGCTTCCGATCGGCCTCGAAGGCTGGGATATCGACCACCTGATCGTCGGCCCCGGTGGCGTGATCACGGTCAACGCGAAACAGCACCGCTCGGCACGCATCCTCGTCGACAAGGCCGTGCTGACCGTCAACGGACGCACGGTGCCCTACCTCCGCCACGCCGAGTTCGAGGCGAACCACATCACCGACCTGATGAGCGACCGGCGCGCCCAGACCGCACCGGTCCGGCCGACCGTGGTCTTCGTCGGCGCCCGCGAGGTCAAGGTCAGGGCTCGCCCGCCGTTCGTCACGGTGCTCGGCGTCGACGACCTCGTCGGCTGGCTCGAGGCGCTCCCGGTCGTCCTCGACCAGAACGAGTGCGGCCGGTTCACCGACCTGTTCGACAACCCGGCGATGTGGGCGAACGTGCCCGTCGAGACCGGCGACGACCTGATCGAACGCTTCCAGGCCCTCGACGCGGAGGTCCGCGCCGCCAGCCGACAGCGCCGCGTCTACATTC
>NZ_JASJXJ010000159.1:0-8555 GCF_035018685.1 Cryobacterium sp. RTC2.1 | reverse complement strand
GAGCTCATCGCTCGGTACCGTTCGGCGAAGACCGGGTCGGCGAGGCGGTCGTCGCCGCGCTCTGCGACGCCGGAGCGGCCGGTCGTTCCGGATCGGCCGGGCGTGCGTCTCGTGGCGTCGGAAGGGTTCACCCCTCCAGCCTGCCATTCCCGACCCGACGTCGGTAGCGGAATTCGGACATCGCGCGCCCGCCCGACGGCCTCCCACGAACCCGGCACAAGCCCCGCGCGGGACCGCGTGGTCTGTCCGCGACCCCCGAATGCGGTCAGAACCGCAACCGCCCCGCCCGGTATCCTGTGGGTCATGACGCCTGAGCCCGCACCCGGTTCCGCCGCCCCACTCCTCGGCGGGCCGGTGACGCCCGTCGCCCCGGTGTGGACCGCTCCCGTGCGCCGTACCCCGGGCGGCCTGATCGCACTGACGATCATCGGGCTCGTCTTCGGGAGCCTGGCGCTCCTGCTCGTCCTCGTCTACCTCTCCACGTTCCTCGGTCCGTCCGCCCTCGTGCTCTGCCTCCTGCTCGCCCTCGTGCCCCTCACCGGCATCCTGCTCGTGGTGCGCTGGATCGATCGCTGGGAGCCGGAACCCCGACCCGCGCTCTGGTTCGCGTTCCTCTGGGGAGCCGGCATCTCCGTCGTCACGGCCCTCGTCTTCGACTTCGGCGTGCAGCTCGCGCTCGCCGCGGCGGGGAGCTCCCGCGCCGGCTCGGAGGCGGGCGGCGCGGGCTCGGGCACGGATGCGTTCGCCGCCGTGCTGCAGGCGCCCCTCGTCGAGGAGGGCGCGAAGGGCGTCGGGATCCTGGTGCTGTTCCTCGTGCTCCGGCGCACGTTCGACGGGCCCGTCGACGGCATCGTCTATGCGGCGACGATCGCGGCCGGTTTCGCGTTCTCCGAGAACATCCAGTACTTCGGCGTGGCCATGCTCGAGAGCGGTGCAGACGGGCTCGGTTTCACGTTCCTCGTCCGCGGGGTCTTCTCGCCGTTCGCCCACGTCACGTTCACCGCGTGCACCGGGATCGCGTTCGGCATCGTGAGCCGGCGCAGGGCCGGCGGTGCGCTCGGCCGGGTCCTCATCGTTCTCGCCGGATTCGCGCTCGCGGTCGCCCTGCACGGCCTCTGGAACGGCGCCGCCTACCTGCTCACGAACGACTCCGCGCTTCTCTTCTACTACCTGCTCGTGCAGCTCCCGCTCTTCATCGGGTACATCGTCGCCGTCGTGCTGCTCCGGCGCCAGGAGGAAAAGATCACCGTCGCCAGGCTCGGCGAGTACGCGGTGGCCGGCTGGTTCACGTCCAGGGAAGTCTCGATGCTCGCGACAGGACCCGGGCGGCGGCAGGCGCGCGCCTGGGCCGCCCGGCAGCCACGGGAACGTCGCCTCGCGATGCGCCTGTTCATCGCCGAGGCGACCCGGCTCGCCTTCGCCAGGCAGCGGATGCTGAACGGCACCGCCGACCGGGTCGCCCGCGCCGACGAGGCCGAGCTTCTCGCTCTCGTCCAGGCGCACCGGGCGGTCGTGATCGGCTGAGGCCCGGCATCCGCTCTCAGAGGGCTGATGCCGCCCGCGGCCGGTCGACCCGCGGCCGGTTAACGAGTGAACTCGTCATCCGGTGGCGTGGCACTGCCGACGACTCTCCCGGATGACGAGTTCCTGCTGATATCGTGCGCCCTCCGGTGCCGTTCGCGCAAGGGGTAATTTCCAGCGTGCATGATGCCGGGAAATCCGATTGGATGGGTGCATGACTGATCTGAACACCAAGCCCGAACTCGACGCACCGGAGGGCCCAGCGCCCACGGAGCTCACCATTACCGACATCGTGGTTGGCGAGGGCGCCGAGGCGACCGCCGGCGCGACCGTCGACGTGCACTACCTCGGCGTCGAATACGACACCGGCGACGAATTCGACTCCTCGTGGAGCCGTGGCCAGTCGATCAATTTCCCGCTGCGCTCGCTCATCGCGGGCTGGCAGCAGGGCATCCCCGGCATGAAGGTCGGCGGGCGTCGCAAGCTCGTCGTGCCGCCGCATCTGGCGTACGGGCCCGCCGGCGGAGGACACCGCCTCTCCGGCCAGACCCTCATCTTCGTGATCGACCTGCGCGGCGTCAGCTAGGCCGCGCACTCACCCGCAACCCGTGCGCATCGATCACGACTCGTGGTCGATGCGCACGTGTTTAACCCGCGAGGTGTGTCCGCGCACGATCGTGACGGCGCTCTTCGAGACGGCGAAGTGCTTCGCGAGCAGCTTGACGAGGGCGTCGTTGGCGGCGCCCTCGACGGCCCGCTGCTGCAGGTAGACCGTGAGCGAGGCATCCGTCGGCGCGCTCGTCGCCGCGGGAGTGCCGAGGGAGTCCGGGTCGTCGACGGCGACGAGCGGGCCCTTGCGGCTGCCGGGCTTGACGTGCACCGTCAGGTTCACGGTTCGGGTCACGGACTGCCTCCTGAAAACTCTTCCTTTCAACGCTAGTGGTCTGCGATCGTCCGGACGAGAATGTCCCATGATCTCAATCGACTGCGCACGTGCCCTCGAAGCCGCCGGACTGGCCTGGCGGCCCGCCTCAGGCGACGCGTTCCGGATCGAAAGGGCCGGCTTCGACGTCGAGGTGTTCACGGTCAGCGAGATGACCATCGAACCGCATGAATTCGACACCGGCACCATCCTCGGCTTCAACGGCACGACCGAGTGGGCACTCGACTCGCTCGCCCTCGAGGACGCCCTCTGGCTCCCCCGGGAGGACCAGCTCCGGGAGATGCTCGGGGGTGCATTCCACTCCCTCGAGCGGCTCGGCGACGACGCCTATCGGGTCACCGCGCTGCTCGCCGGGGTGCTCGAGGCCGTCGAGGCGACCGACGCGGCGGATGCCTACGGGCTGGCGGTGCTCCGCCTCCTGCGCCTCAGCCGCTAGTCGAGCCTGCTGCCCGTCGAGCCTGCTGCTAATCGAGCCAGGCCGTGGTCATGCGCTGCACTGCTGAGCCGTCGGCATCGGCGAGTTTGACGCCGACGAACGCGCGCGCCGCGTCGGAGGTCTGCACCCGGAACGGCGGACGCTCGCCGTCGAGCAGCGCGGCGACGAAGGCCCCGGCGCTCTCCGCAGACTGCGCGGCACTGAATGACTGCGCGGCCCTGGCGAGGTACCCCGCTAGGGCGGATGCGTACGGATCGTTCGGCGGACTGGCGCGCGGGTCGAGGCCGACGTTGTCGACGAACGACGATGCGACCGCGCCGGGTTCGACGACCGTGACCGTGACACCGGCGGTCGCCGCGACGGGGGCGAGGCTCTCCATGAATCCCTCGACCGCGAATTTCGCCGCACAGTACGCCTCGCTGAACGGCTGGCCGACGACGCCGCCGACGCTCGTGACGGTGATCAGCCGGCCGCGGCTCTGCCGAAGGTGCGGCAGCGCCGCGCGGGTGACGCTCACGACACCGAAGAAATTGACCTCCATGACCGCGCGCACGACGTCGAGGCCCTCGTTCTCGATGGTGCCGACGTGGCCGGCCCCTGCGTTGTTCACCAGGGCGTCGATCCGGCCGTACCGGTCGAGCATGTGCGCGATGACCTCGGTGATCGACGCGGGCTCCGTCACGTCGAGGCGGCGGATGTCGAGGTTCACGCCCGCCGTTTCGCCCGCGCTGCGGAGGGCGCGGGCTCCCTCGAGGGTGCGCATGGTCGCGACGACGGTGTGTCCTGCGCGGGCGGCCGCGACCGCGGCCTGGAGCCCGATGCCCGAGGAGGTCCCGGTGACCAGGACGGTGCCGGGGACGGCCGGGCCGCTCATCAGTACCGTTCGGGTTCTGGTCCGAGCTGGAATCGGCGGCCGCTCACCGTCTCGGGAATGATCTCCACGTAGATGTACTTGAGCGTCGGGATGAGCGGGCGCAACGGCAGCTGGTCGGCGGCATCGATGTCGGTCTGCTGTTCCAGCACCCGTGCGTGGCCCCTCGCGACGACGCTCCAGGCCTCGTCGCGTCCGATTCCGTCCGTCTCGAAGGCGACCTTGTTGTTGACGGTGAGTTCGAGGAGCTTAGTTCCCTCCGCGGTGCGGAAGACCAGACGCCGGTCGGCGGCGACGAAGTTGACCGGGTAGATGTCCGGTTCGCCCGCGATGCTGAGGGCGAGGCGACCGAAGCTCGAGGAGATCAGGAGGTCCCAGCATTCCTCATCGTCGAGGACATGCACCGGATACAGGTCGTTGGTTTCCATGGTTCATATTCCCACGCAACCGGGTGCTCCGCCACCACCCTCCGCTGTCGACGTGAACTCACGGCAGACCCGAATGTCCCGGTCGGGCCGCACCGCCTCGAAACCGGGCCGACGCGACCCCCCGCGCGCAGCCGGTGCAGGGCCGTCCGGGCCTCAGTCGCGGTCGTGCGTGGTGCGCACCCGGTCGACGAGCTGCCGCCACGGGCCGGAGAGGTCCGGTTCCGCGAGCACGACTTCGTGGGGGGCGCACCGGATGCGGTACACGTAGCGGTCCGGTTCCGGCGCCCTCTCGACGACGTCGTCCCAGGGCAGGGACGCGAGAAAATCGGTCCACGCCGCCGCGTCGGCCTGCTCGTCGACCTGGACCTCCCAGGTGACCCGCACTCCGGCGATGCCACCGCTTCGCGAAACGATGACCTTCATGCCCGCGATGTTACTCCGCCGAGTCCCTTCCCGAGCCCGACACCACTCCAGCCGGCCACGACAGCGCTGTGCTCGCGGGAGCCGGGGCCGAATCGCCTGGTCGCGGCCGTCACGGTTGCGCGGGCGAACCCGGAGAAGTCGACGCGGGGCCGCAGCGTTCCGCTCGTGAGCGTGTCGTACCAGATCCGGCCGGCGCCCTCCCACGCGTTTCCGCCCAGCTCGGCGGCCACGAGGTAGAACGCCCGGTTCGGGATACCCGAGTTCAGGTGCACGCCTCCGTTGTCGTCCACGGAATCGACGTAGCCGCTCATGTCCGACGGTTGCGGGTCCATACCGAGCACGTCGTCGTTGTACGCCGTTCCCGGCGCCTTGAGCGAGCGCAGCGCCGCGCCCTGGACCTGGTCGGTGAAGAGGCCGGCACCGATCAGCCAGCTCGCCTCTGCGACGGACTGCCCGAGGGCGAACTGCTCGACGAGCGACCCGAACACGTCGGACACGGATTCGTTGAGGGCCCCCGACTGTCCCTCATAGGCGAGGTTGGCGCTGAACTGGGTGACCCCGTGGGTGAGCTCGTGGCCGATCACCGTCAGTGACGCCGTGAACCGGTTGAACACCTCGCCGTCGCCGTCGCCGAAGACCATCCGCTCGCCGTCCCAGAAGGCGTTGTCGTAGTTGCGGCCGTAGTGCACACTCGCCTCGAGGGGCAGTCCATGGCCGTCGATCGAGTCGTGCCCGAACCCGGTCCAGAACAGGGCATGGGTGTGGCCGAGGCCGTCCCAGGCCTCGTTCACCGCGACATCACCGACGGGGGCCTGGACCTTCGACCGCACCAGGCGACCGGGCAGGCGTTCGAGGCCGCCGGCATCCGAAACGGCCCTGTCGAGCTCACCGGGAGTGGCTGCCCCGCCGCGGGCGGCCGGGTGCACGGTCGGCGGATGCGTCGTGCTCCGTCGCTCGCGCAGCGGCGCGTCCCGCAGGAGCGAGTGCCTCGCCGCGTCAGCGGCGGCCGCGTACCGCGGGTCGTCGAGTCTCGCGAGCCGAACCAGGAGGTACGGCGGAACGATGGCGCATCGGATCCCATGCTCTCTGCTGCTCATGGCTCGAGTGTGTCACTGAGCGCAGACAAACGCACGGGTTCCGCGCCCCCGGCTGTGGAGAACACCGGGTCCGGGGGCCGAACAGAACACGCTCCTAGACTGTGACCATGCGCTACGGAATCGTCATCCTCCCCCAGGACCCCTGGCCGGAAGCCTCCCGCAAGTGGCGGGGCGCCGAACGTCTCGGCTTCGACCACGGCTGGACCTACGATCACCTGTCCTGGCGCAGCCTCGCCGACGAACCGTGGCACGCCACGATCCCGACGCTGACCGCTGCCGCACTCGTGACGCGTGACCTGCGGCTCGGGACCTTCGTCTCGAACCCGAACTTCCGGCATCCGGTGCCCTTCGCCAAGGAACTCGCGACACTCGATGAGCTGTCCGGCGGGCGGTTCCTGCTCGGCGTCGGATCGGGCGGCACCGGCTTCGACGCCACCGTGCTCGGCCAGCGGGCATACACCGGGCCGGAGCGGCACGCGCGGTTCACCGAATTCGTCACCCTGCTCGACCTGCTGCTCCGCGGGGAACCGGAGGGCAGCACGGCCGGCATCGACTTCACCGGCGACTGGTACACCGCCGTCGGCGCACGCATGGTCGGCGCGCCGACCCAGGCGCCCCGGCTCCCGTTCGTGATCGCGGCGAACGGGCCGAAGGGGCTTCGCCTCGCGGCGACCCACGGCACCGGCTGGGTGACGACGGGTCCCGACGGCGCGACCGGTGACGCCTGGTGGACGAAGGTCGCCGCGCTCGCCGAGCGCCTCGACGACGCGGCGGATGCCGTCGGCCGCGATCCTCGCTCGATCGACCGGTACCTCAACCTCGACAGCGGTGGCGGCTACTCCCTGCAGAGCGTGGGAGCCTTCGACGACGCCGTCGGCCGGGCCGAAGAACTCGGCTTCACCGACGTGATCAGCCACTGGCCGCGTGCCTCCGGTATCTACGCCGGCTCGGAGGACGTGCTCGAGGCCGTCGCCGCCGCCCGGATGCAGCCCAGCCCCTGACCCCCGGTGTGTTCCGAATTCAGGAGTTGAGCCGTTTTCGGCACGATTCCGGTCTGATTCTGTCCCGGAACGCGCTCAACTCCGGAATTCGGAACGAGGGAGGGCGGGTCAGACGTCGATGCGGTAGCCGCGCTTGATCACCGTCGCGACGAGGCCCGGCTCGGGGAGCGCCTGGCGCAGCCGGCTGATCGCGACGTCGACGGCGTGGTCGTCCTGCATCTCGGGCAGCGTCGCGGTGAGGCTCGCCCGGGAGGTGACCGTTCCGCCGGCGGCGAGCAGCACGCGCAGCAGCGTCAGTGAGCTCGGCGGCAGAGTGGTTTGGGCGCCGGCGAGGGAGAACAGCCGGCCGCGAAGCTCGACGGGCCCGAACCGGGTGTCGAGGCGCAGCACCCGCTGCTGCTCGAGGTGGTCGCAGACGAGCTTGATCAGCGCGCCCATCCGGAACCGCTCCGGCACGATCGGTGCCAGCCCGGCGGCGAGCAGGGGGCCGGCGGTGACGGGGCCGACGGCCGCGGCGACGACGGTCTCACTGAACGCGTCCTGCAGCTCCTCCAGACGGCCGATCGAGTCGGCGACGCCGAACAGGGCCATCACGGCAGGGGCGCTTGTGAAGGTGACCGCGTCGACGCCGCCCGCGCAGATCAGGTCGACGAGCCGCAGCACCCGTGCGGAGTCCTCCGGGAGCAGCCAGCGGTAGGGCGCGACGGTCAGCACCGTCGCGCCGGCGGCGACGAGGCGCTCGAGCTGGGGCTGGTCGGTGAAGCCGTGCAGCTGCACCGCGATCGTCTTCCCGGCGGCGCCGTCCCGCAGCACGTAGTCGACGAGGGACTTGGTGGTCTCCTCGTCGCTCATCCCGTCGTCGTCGAGGCCTGCCGCCCGCACGGCGCCGCGCGCCTTCGGGCCGCGCACGAGGATGCTGGAGTGCGCGAGGGTGTCGGTGAGTTCGTGGCCGACACCCGCGGCATCCGCCGCCTCGAACCAGCGCCGGATGCCGTACGAGGTCGTCGCAAGGAGGATGTCGGGCCGGGCGGCGATGATCGTCAGGGTGTCGCTCGTGATGCGGGCGTCGTCCGCCGCGGCCGCGATGCGGATGGCGGGCGCGTGGACGACCTCGGCGCCGCGGCGTTCGAAGGCGGCGATGAGGTCCTCGGAGCGCCGATCGCTCGTGACGGCGATGCGGAAGCCCTCGAGCTGGTCTGCGCGGAACCCGGGCTGGCTTGCTTCGGCGCTCGTGTCGTTGACGGTGTCTCCGGCTCGTTGGATGGTGGCAGGTGGCTGGGGGAAGCGGGGCGGATGTCCCCGGTCAGTGCTCGGCGTTCAGTGCGTGCTCGGCGTTGCCCGCGATGGCCTGCAACAGCTCCTCGCTGGCGGCGTCGTCGTGCTGGGACAATCGTACGACCTCACCGATCACGAGGACGGCGGGGGAGCGGGCGCCGAGTTTCGCGGCGAGCGGGGTGATCGTGTCGAGCCGGGCCTTCGTGGTGCGCTGGCGGGAAGAGAAGCCCTGCTCGATGATCGCGACGGGCATGTCTGTCCGCATCCCGTGGCGGGCGAGCCCCGCTGTGAGGTGCGGCAGGGTCCCGACGCCCATCAGGACCACGATCGTGCCGCCGAGCCCGGCGAGGTGGGCGAGCTCGTTCTCGCTGAGCGGCGCGTGGCCGGAGAGCACGGTGAAGACCCGGCTGAGTTCCCGGTGGGTGACCGGGATGCCCGCGGCGGCCGGCACCGAGATCGCGCTCGTGACCCCGGAGATGACGGTGACCGGCACGCCGGCCTCGCGGCACGCGAGTACCTCCTCGCCGCCGCGCCCGAACACGAACGGGTCGCCGCCCTTG
>NZ_JASJXJ010000158.1:0-8664 GCF_035018685.1 Cryobacterium sp. RTC2.1 | reverse complement strand
TCGGCGAGGTCGGGCGCTGAGGCGAGCGATGGGCAGCGGATGCGCGACGTCATCGTGGTCGGCGGCGGTCCGGTCGGGATCCTGCTCGCGGGGCTCCTAGCGGTGCGCGGCCTCGACGTCGAGGTGCTCGAGCGGCGCGCGGAACCGTCGCGGCGGTCGCGAGCCATCGGCATCCACCCGCCGTCGATGCGCGCCCTCGAGGAGCTCGGCCTCGCCGACGCCGTCGTCGAACGTGCGGTGCGGATCCGTGGCGGCGAGGTGCGGTGCGACGGGCGCGCCCTGGGCCGCTTGACGTTCCGGGAGGCGGCCGGACGGCATCCGTTCGTCGTCTCGCTGCCGCAGTACGAGACCGAGGCACTGTTGCGTGCCCGCTTCGACGAGCTCAGCCCGGGCCGGTACCGGTCGGGCGTCACGGTCACAGATGTCCGCGACCGCGGCGACCGCGTCGAGGTCGAGGTCGAGGAGGCCGGAACGGCGACCGTACTCGAGGCCCGCTACGTCGTCGCCGCGGACGGCGCCCGCAGTGTCATCCGAGCACTCGCCGGCATCCGCGGCATCGAGCGCGGCGGTGGCGACACCTATCTCATGAGCGACTACCCCGCGGGTGAGCAGGCCGCCGAGCAGGCGGTGCTGTACTTCGAGCGCGGCGGCGTCGTCGAGTCATTCCCGCTCCCCGGCGGGCGGCGGCGCTGGGTCGCGATGACATCGTCCCTGCAACCGGATGCCTCGAGCCACGACCTCGCCGCGATCGTCGAGTCCCGCACGGGCGTGGTCCTGCCCTCGTCCGGGGCGTCGGTGAGCGCGTTCTCGGTGCAGCAGCGGCTGGCCGAACGTCTCGTCAGCGGACGCATCGTGCTCGTCGGCGACGCGGGGCACCAGATCAGCCCGATCGGCGGCCAGGGCATGAACCTCGGCTGGCTCGACGGACTCCTGCTCGCCCCGGCGCTCGCGCTCGCCATCAGGGAACCGGACGCCGCGGCATCCGTGCTCGCCGATTATGACCGTCGCCGCCGCCGCTGACCAGGCCTGCGGGCGGCAGGCCGCGGGGTAGGGAACCGCGACCGGGAATTCTGCCGCGGAGTCCCCGGAGTGGAGCTCCGGCATTCGGTAGCCGAAGGATTCGGCGGCCGCGAGCAACCCGTCGATCAGGATGCCGGCCTCGGCGCCGAACCCGGCGCGGCCCAGCCCGTTGATCGCGATCGCGGTGTCGTGGGTCCAGACCGAGCCGCCGTGGTAGCTCAGCGGCCAGTATCCGGTCGAGTCGGTCGACATCGTCCGCAGCCCGAAACCGGAGTTGAGCTCGGGGGAGACGAGCCGGGCGGCGACGAGCGCCGATTCCTCGGCGTTGAGCAGGCCGGTGCCGAGCAGGTGGCCGATGTTGCTCGTGACCGTGTCGACCGGGCGCTTGTGCGCGTCGAGCGCGACCGCCGGGTAGCGTCCTTCGGGAGAGTCGATCCAGAAGGATGCCCGGAATCGGGCCTGCAGGTTCGCCGCCCAGGTGCGCCACTCGGCCGCGCCGGGGCGACCGAAGGCCTCGAGCAGCTCGGCGCCGCCGATCGCCGCCTGGTAGGCGTATGCCTGCACCTCGCAGAGAGCGATCGGCCCCTCGGCGAGGGAGCCGTCCCGCCACTGGATCGAGTCGCCGGAGTCCTTCCAGCCCTGGTTGGCCAGGCCGTGCCCGGTCTCGTCGACATAGGAGAGGAACCCGTCGTCGTGGCTGTCGCCGGAGTCGCGCATCCAGCCGAGTGCCGCCTCGAGGTGGGGCAGCAGGGCCACGACCTCGGCGTCGGGCAGGCCCCAGTGCCAGGCGTCGTTCAGCAGGCAGATCCAGAGCGGCGTGGCGTCGACCGTCCCGTAGTAGAGCGGCGGCAGGTTCAGGCTCTCGCCGGGCATCGAGAACGCGCCCGGCCTCAGCTCGTGCATGATCTTGCCCGGCTGCTCGGCCGTTTCGGGGTCGGAGACGGTGCCCTGCAGGCTTGCGAGCAAGCGGAGTGTCGAGCCGGCGATGTCGGTGCCGAGCGGCAGCAGGAACCGCGCCGCCCACAGCGAGTCGCGCCCGAACAGGGTGAAGAACCACGGCGCCCCTGCGGCGAGGAACGGCTCATCGGGCCGAGCCGTCGTCGCCATCCGCAGCCCGCTGAGGTCATCGAGGGCGCGCTGCACCCAGCGGCCGAGCCGGGCATCGCCGGAATGCACGGTCACGCCATCCCACTCGGGCAGGCCCTCGGCCGCCTGCACCACGGTTGCACGGTGCTCGACGTCGACGGTCCATTCCACGGTCGCGGTGCCGTGCGCGGGCACTTCGACCGCCCAGCTCGCCGCGACGACCGGTGCGGCGGCATCCGTCCCGGCTCGGTGCGCCCCGCCGGCGGCCGACGCGGGTGTCTGGGCGAGTGTCGCGTCGCTGCCGAACCGAAGCACGGCCGTCACGCTCGGCGTCGACAGGCGGATGCCGTCGGCAAGGGTCTCGAGGTCGACGACGGGCGTCTCCGGCAGGTCCTCAGTCGGGAACGCGCGCCGGCTCTCGGGGTCGGCGAGCCCGGCCTTGACGGTCTGCATGTCCGAGAAGTCGGGGTGGACCCGCAGGGCGATCGTGGTCGAGACCGTGTGGCCCAGGCCCGAACGGATCGTGATGCGTTCTCGCATCCGCCCGGCGCTCAGGGTCCGCGTCACCTCGAGCCGCAGCCGCGGGTCGGCGGTGGCGTCGTCGAGGTGCCGAAGCAGCGAGGTGAAGGTCACTTCGCCCGAACCGCGCCCGGCCTGGGCGATCGCCTCGCCGTGTGCCCCGCCGACCGAGACGTCCCAGCCAGAGAGCACGCGGGTGTCCGCGTGGTACAGGCCGTGGATCGGCAGTTCGGTGCGCCCGTCGGGACGTGACCACGCCTGGGTGGGTGCGGCGAGGACGATGGTCGAATCGTGGAGCAGCGGCTGGACCGGGTGGTCGCCGGCGGGCTGAATGGGCACGGGCGTCGAGATGAGGGACTGGGAAAGCATGAGGAAGGAACGACTCCTGGGTTGAAGCGGATGTCCACAGGGGGACGGGGAAGGTGGGCCGGCCGGCCGGGACTTACTCTTTGACGGCGCCGTCGGTGGTGTTCATGATCCGTTTCTGGAAGATGAAGAACATCACCGCGACCGGGATGGTCATGATCGCCGCGGCGGCGAGTTTGAGCGGATACTGGGTGCCCTGGCTGAGCTCCCCGGAGGCGAGCGAAGCGACGCCCTTGGTGAGCGTGGTCAGTTCAGGGGACTGGGTGGCCACGATGAAGTGCGAGAGTTCATTCCACGATCCCTGGAAGGACAGGATGATGATCGTGATCAGGGCGGGCCTCGCCATCGGCAGCACGATCGACCAGAACACCCGGAAGGTGCCTGCCCCGTCGATGCGGGCCTGTTCCTCGACGCTCGCGGGGATCGATTCGAAGAAGTTCTTCATGATGAAGACCCCCGCCGCATCGGTCAGGAGCGGCACGATCATGCCGACGTAGGTGTCGTAGATGCCGATCTGGTTGATCACGAGGAACTTCGGGATCAGGAGCACGACGCCGGGCACGCTCATCACGGCGATCAGGCCGGCGAAGATGACCGTCCGGCCGCGGAACTGCAACCGGGCGAGGGCGTAGCCGGCGAGCGAGTTGAAGAACACCCGTCCGAGCGTGACGAAGATCGTGACGATGGCGGAGTTCTTGAACCAGACCGGGAAGTCCGAGTTGAGGAACAGCTTCTGGTACGCGGCGGTCGACCAGGTCTGGGGGAGCAGCGAGATGGGATTGCTCGCCGCCTCGACGTCCGTCTTGAACGAGGTCGCGACCTGTATCAGGAACGGGGCGATGTAGATGATCGCGAGCACGGTGAGGATCGCGTACATCAGCGACCGGCCGGCGACGGCGCGGGTGGGGAGCTTTTCGCGGCTGAGCGCACGGAGTTTGCGGGATGGGCTGACCGTGGGCGCGCTCATCGTGACTCTCCGGACTTCGTCGTCGATGCGGGTGTGGCCGTGGCCGCCAGGGCGACCGCTGAGGCGGGATTCGTGAGGTAGGGCCGCATCCTGCGCTTCGACACCGGCCGTTCCCGCAGCACCCAGCGCTGGAAGAGCGTGAAGAACACGATGATCACGAAGAGGATGAACGCGATCGCGGCGCCCTGGCCCCATTCCTGGTTGTTGAACGCCGACTGGTAGGACAGGTAGGCGGGCGTGAGCGTGGTCTTGCCGGGTGCGCCCTTGGTGCCGGTGTAGATCTGGTCGAAGACCTGCCAGCTGCCGATGAGGCCGAGGGTGAGCACGGTGAACAGGGTCGGGCGCAGCTGGGGGAGGGTGACCTTCCAGAACCGCTGCCAGCCGTTGGCGCCGTCCATCATCGCGGCTTCGGTGACCTCTCCGCTGAGGTTCTGCAGCGCCGCGATGAAGAGCAGCATGAACGTGCCGCTCGTGGTGAATACGGCCATCAGGATGAAGGCCGTCATGGCGACAGAGGGGCCGGCGAGCCAGTCCCACCAGGAGACGCCGAGGAAGGATCCGTCCGTGAGTGCGGCGGGGCCCTGGGTCACCCCGAAGAGCTGCAGGAAGTTGTGCAGGATGCCGCTCGGGTCGTTGAACCAGTTCGGCCCGTTGATGCCGATGAACGAGAGCAGCTTGTTGATGGCGCCCGTCGAGCTGAACAGGAACAGCCAGAGCACGGTGATCGCCACCGAGCTCGTCACCGACGGAAAGTAGAACGAGGTGCGGAAGAAGCCTCGGCCGCGGAGGATCTGCCGGTTGACGAGCACGGCGAGCAGGAGGGAGAGGGCGGTCTGGATCGGGACGACGAGCACGACGTACCACGCGTTGTTGCGCAGTGCCGTGCCGAAGTCCTGTTCGGCCAGGCCGCCCCCGTTCAGCAGGGTGGAGTAGTTGTCAAAGCCGACGAACTTCACGTTGCCGCCGAAGGGGCTGCCGCGACCTCCCCAGTCGGAGAAGCTGACCCAGAGCGCCATGAGCACAGGGACGACGAGGAACATCCCGAGCAGGATGATCATCGGGGCGGTGAAGAGCCACCCCGAGGCGGCCTCGCCGCCCCGGATTCCGGAGCGGCGAGACGTGCGTGCGGGCTTCGACATGTCGAACTATTTCAGCAGCGCTTCGAGGTTCTTCTGGGCGGCGTCGAGGATCTGCTGGGGATCGCCCGTCTTGAGGGACTCGAGCTTGGAGTTCAGCTCGGTCACGACATCCGCTGAGCCCTTCGCGGTGGGCGTGCCGACGGCGTAGTCAGCACCGTTCAGGAACGGGACGAGCACCGGGTTGGCGGCCTTCCAGTCGGACGCGGCGGACTTGATCGACGGCATCGGGCCGAAGGCCGTTGAGAAGGCCAGCTGGGAGTCCTTGCTGGTCAGCTGCTCGACGAGCTTGAGCGCGGCGGCCTGGTTGGGGCTGTCCGTTGCGATGCCCCAGCAGTTGGTGAACTGCATGGTGCCCTTGCCGGCGGGGCCGGCCGGAAGCTCGGCGACCGTGTACTTCACGCTCGGGTAGTCGCTGGACATGGCACCGGTGATCCAGTTGCCCTCGATCGTCATGGCTGCGAGCTGCTTGCCGAAAGCCTCGCCGCCCCAGCCGGCTCCGACGTCCTTCGCGTACTTCATCACGCCGTCGTTCAGGAGCTTCTTGACCTCGGTGAGACCGGCGACGGCCTCTGCGCTGTTCGCGGTGGCCTTGGAGCTGTCCTCGTTCATGAGGTTGCCGCCGGCCTGCGCCATGAAGGCGCCGGCGCGTGCGTATTCGCCGCCGATGGCGAGGCCGACCTGGTCGGGCGTGGTCAGCTTCTTGGCCACGGTTTCGAGCTGGTCCCAGGTCGTGGGGATGTCGGCGTCGGTGAGTCCGGCCTTCGCCCAGGCATCCGTGTTGATCACGAGGCCGAGCGTGGAGAAGTCCTTCGGCGCGCAGTAGAACTGGCCGTCGTAGGTGAAGGACTTGACGAGGCTCGGGTAGAAGTCGTCCTTGTTGGCGAGGCTGTCGCCGTAGGCGAGCAGGGAACCGTTCGAGGCGTAGCCGGCGAGGGCATCCGTCGACAGGTAGAACACGTCGGCCGGCTTCTTGGCTGCGAAGCCCTGGGCGAGCTGCTGGTTGAGGTCGCTCGCGACGGAGACGGTGGCCTTCGTGCCGCTCGAGGAGGACCAGGATGCGACGGCCGCGTTGACGGCCTTCGTCTCGGCGTCGCCGCTCGAACCGATCAGGACGGTGAGGCTCTTGCTCGCGTCGCTGGTGAGCGCGGCGGCCGAGCCGGTCGAGCCGGACGTGGTGCCGCCGAAGCTTGAGCTGCAGCCCGTGAGGGCGAGCGCTCCGGCCATGGTCAGGCCGGCCCCGATCATCCAGCGGGAGGTGCGTCGTTGCATTTTCTTCTCCTAAAGTCGCGCCGCAGTGCGCGTTTGCTTGTGTGAGAACGACGATAGCCGGTTTTATTTGATCGATCAAACTTTTTCTTTGATCGATCTAATTCTGGGGTCGATCCGACGCGCTAGTCTGGTTTTATCGTTCCAGCCACGGGGCCTCGTGCCCGGGGCGCGAGGAGCACCGGCAGGGAGAGATCATGGGAGAATTCCCCACCGTTACGGACGTGGCGCGCGTAGCCGGGGTGTCCCGCCAGACGGTCTCCAACGTGATGAACACGCCCGGAATCGTGAAGGCCGATACCCGCGCCAGGGTCGAGGCGGCCATCAGTGCGCTCGGCTACCGTCCGCACGCCTCGGCGAGACGGCTGCGCACCCGGCGCAGCTCGACGATCGGCATCCGCCTCGACCCGATGATCGACGGCATCTCCGGCTCGGTACTCGACCGGTTCCTGCATGCCCTGACCGAGCAGGCCGATGCCAGGGGCCTGCGTGTGCTCCTGTTCACCGCCACGAGCCCCGAGGACGAGATCAGTCAGTTCCGGCGCCTGAACGACGGGGCGGATGTCGACGGTTTCGTCCTGACCTCGACGACCGCCGATGACCCGCGCACCGAATGGCTGCTCGAGCAGGGCATCGCCTTCGTCACCTTCGGCCGGCCCTGGCGGAGCGACGACTTCACCGCGCCACGCCACCCCTGGGTCGACGTGGATGGTTACTCTGGCCTGCACGCGGCGACCCGCGCGCAGCAGGACGCCGGTGCGACCCGCATCGCCTACATCGGCTGGCCGAGCCCGTCCGGCACAGGCGACGACCGTCGGCGCGGCTGGCACGACGCCATGCTCGAGCGGGGCGACGTCTCCGCGGAGGACCTCGCCTGCCTCGAGGTGGTCACGGCCGACGGAGTCGACCAGGGCGCGGCGGCCATGCAGCAGCTCGCCCGCACGGCCGGCGGCATCGACGCGGTGCTGTGTGCGAGCGACGCGCTCGCCCTCGGGGCGATGATCGCCAACCCGGCCCGGGTGCCGGTCACGGGGTATGACAACACGCCCATCGCGGCGGCGATCGGGCTCTCGAGCGTGGACCAGCCCGTCGACGAAGTCGCCGCCGCGGCCCTCGAGCTCCTCGCCGGCGAGTTCGAGGGGAAGTCCGGCGCGCCATCCGATCCGGCCCCGCCGCCCTTCCGGATGGTCACCCCGCGGCTCATCACCCGGCAGTTCGCGGCCATTCCCCGGGATTCGGTGCCCGTGAACGCCCTCGTCAGCGAGGTCTCGCGCTGAGTTGCGGACAAAGCACCGTCCTGCCTGCCGCGCCGTGCAGTTGAATGGGGGAGTGATCCCTGCACCGAATCCCGCCGCGCTCCCGGCGAAGAGCCTCGTCCTCATCCCGCTCCTGCGAGCAGACCTCGAAACGGCGCACTATTCCGTGGCGACCCTGAGCGGACTCTGGGGCCCCGAAGCGGATGCCGCGCTCCGCCGCAACCAGCGGGTCCCCGCCCTGCGGGCCCTCGCGGCCCTTCGCGCCAGGCTCGGTCGCGAGGAGCCGTCGGCGACCCTCGCGCAGCTCTTCGTTCTCGGACTCCCGGTGACGCGCGGCGCGCTGTCGGCGGCGCTCCCGAGCCTCGGGGCGGCAGGTGCCGTCGCGCTCGGGCTCGTCGCCCTCGTCGGTGAGGATGACGGGCCCGGCGCCGAGCCTGGCACAGAACCCGGCACAGAACCCGGCACAGAACCCGGCGCCGACGAGAACACCCTGCTCCGCCCGCTCGTCGAGCTCCGCCCGTACAGCTTCGTGGACGCCCACGGGGCCGGCAGCTGGTGGATCGCCTCCGACCTCGGCGAGCTCGTACTCGGGCACGCGCTCGGCGAGAGCCATGTGCTCGGCGTCGGCGGGGCATCCCTCACCCTGAGCGGCCTGCTGCTGCCGAACCCGGTCGACACCGCCCTCGACCTCGGTACCGGCTGCGGGATCCAGGCCCTGCACGCCTCCCGCCACGCCAGACGCGTCGTCGCGACCGACATCTCCGAGCGTGCTCTCGAGCTCGCCGCCCTCAACGCCGCACTCAACGGCGTGACCAACATCGAATTCCGGCTCGGCAGCCTGTTCGAGCCGGTCGCGGGCGAGCGCTTCGACCACATCATCTCCAACCCGCCGTTCGTGATCACGCCGCGGGCAGAGGGCGTGCCGAGCTACGAGTACCGCGACGGCGGCCTCGTCGGTGACGCCCTCGTCGAGTCCGTCGTGCGCGGAGCCGCCGAACACCTCACCCCGACCGGCGTCGCCCAGCTCCTCGGCAATTGGGGGTAC
>NZ_JASJXJ010000157.1:0-8833 GCF_035018685.1 Cryobacterium sp. RTC2.1 | reverse complement strand
CAGGCAGGTCCCGAGACAGAACTGTCAGCAAGGTCATGAGACAGAACTGTCAGATTGAGAACGAGACTTCACAGCCCTAAAGACGGACCCATAAGGGCCGATTTCGTACTCTCGCGGGATGAACGGGAGGAGTGGGCGGATGGGGCGGGTCAGGTGGCTGCGAGGCGCGCCTTTTCGGCGTCGACGTCGAAGGCGGCGGGCGGCCAGTCGAGGTCCAGACGCTCGAGGGCATCGATCAGCAGGTGCTGCACGGCGAGGCGCGCGTACCACTTCTTGCCCGCGGGAACGACGAACCACGGCGCGTCGGGGGTCGAGGTGCGTTCGAGGGCGAGCTGGTATGCCGTCTGGTAGTCGGCCCAGCGCATCCGCTCGTCGACGTCGCCCGGGTTGTACTTCCAGTGCTTGTCCGGGCGTTCGAGGCGCTCGAGCAGCCGCTCTTTCTGGTCTGCCGAGCTGATCTGCAGCATGACCTTGACGATCGTGGTTCCGTCGTCGACGAGGTCCTGCTCGAACTGGCGGATCTGCCCGTACCTGGCCTCGATCTCTTCGGCGGGGGCGAGCTCGTGGACGCGGGCGATCAGCACATCCTCGTAGTGCGAGCGGTCGAAGACCCCGATCAGGCCGGGCCCAGGCACGCGGCTCCGCACCCGCCAGAGGAAGTCGTGCGCGCGTTCTTCCGCTGTCGGTGCCTTGAACGCGGTGAGGCGCACACCCTGCGGGTCGACGGACCCGACGACGTGCCGCACGATGCCGCCCTTCCCTGCGGTGTCCATGGCCTGCAGCACGAGGAGCACCTTGCGGCCACCGCCGTCGTCTGCGGAAGCCCGGCTATTGGCGTAGAGCTTCTCCTGAAGCGAATCGAGCAGACCCACGCCCGAGGCGAGCGCCTTGTCGGCGTTCTTCTTCACGACCCCGTCGAAGCCGGGCGTCGCGTCGGGGTCGACGGAGGCGAGCCGGAATCCGGGGCCGACGCGGAGCGTCTCGATCGGGTCTGAATCCCAAAACTTTTGGTTGAGTCCGCTCATGATGATGCACCCTTCGTCGAAAACCGCAGGAAGACTGAGACTGTGCAGCCGGGCCCGCGTAAGGCTATGGAGAAAACCTAGCGCGTAAGCGGCACCTCGAGCAGGCTCGGTCCGAGCGGCGGCGCGGTGAGCGCCCGCTCGAGCTCGCTGCGGGTCGCCGCCCGGTCGTATTCCCAGCCGTATGCTGCGGCGAGCGCGGAGAGGTCGACGCCCTGCGGTGTGTAGAGCACCCTGCTGATCAAGTCGTCGGGGGCGGATGCCGCGACCTCGAGCCCGTCGAAAATGGTTCCGCCACCGTCGTTGCCGACGATGACCTGCAGCCGCGCCCGCGCCTCGCCAGGGACCAGGAGCATCGATCCCGCGTCGTGCAACAGGGCGAGGTCGCCGAGGAGCAGCCGGGTCGTGCCGGTCGAGCGCGGTTCGCTGCCGTGCTGGAACGCCTGGCTCGCGAGCGCGATACCCGTCGCGGTCGCGATCGTGCCGTCGATGCCCGCGAGGCCCCGGTTCGAGTGCACGGAGATCTTCTTGCCCGGCACCCGCCGGTCCGCCTCGCGGATCAACCGGGACGCGCCGAGCACCAGCCGGTCGTGCGGCCAGGAGGCCCGCCAGACGGCGTCGACGAGCATGCTCCGGGTGACGGGAGCGCGGAGGGCTGCGAATTCGGCGCGCGTCATCCCGTGGGCGCCGAAGGGGACATCCGCGTCTTCGGTCGCCGCGTCGAGAACGCGCCGGCTCGACATCACCCAGCTGCCGAGCCAGGCCCGGCCGTCGCGGGTTTCCGCCTCGGACGAAGCGGATGCGCCGACACGCGCCGTGCGGGCGAACGTGCGCACCCGGTGCCCAGGGTTGTACCACTCGGCGCCGGTCGGGGCCACGACGATCGTCTCGACGTCGTCCCGCTGGATGAGGGCCGGGACTTCCCGGCTCAGCGACGGATGTCCGAACACGATCACGCGCTCGACCCTGCCGCCGAAGTCCTCGGCCTGCAGCAGCTCACGGTATGCGGCCACGAGATTCGGCCCGAAGCGGGCGTTGCTCGACACCTCCGCGAGCAGTGGCCAGCCTCCGGCCCGGGCGAACTCCTCTGCAGCACTCCCCGCGCCTGTGCCGGCGACCACGACGGTGCGCAGCCCCCCGTCGACGACGAGAGCGGCCTGGTCACCCGTCACCATGTCACCGCTCACCGCGAAAGCGGGTGAGCCGTCGGTCTGGCCGTGGCTCAGCGGCGGCTCAGTCGTCGTCGCGGCCGGGTCGGCGGAGCGCTCGAGGGTCACGGGGGCGGAGAGGGGCTCCCGGAAGGCGAGGTTGAGCTGCACGGGACCGGGGTCGAGCGAGCGGCCTCCGGTGGCGGCATCCATCGACCGGGCGGCGAGTTCGGCAGCGCGGACATCGTCGGAGGAACGGCCACCGGCGGCACGGGACTCGGTGGCATCGGCGGCATGGCCGGCCGGGGCACCGGCAGCAGCAATCGCAGCAGCACCGGGGGCCGGTACGTCGAGGCAGAGCCGGGTCGCGACGCCGAAGAGCCCGGTCTGCACGGTCGTCTGGTTCGAGCGGATGCCGCGGAGTTCGACGGGGCGATCGGCCGTGAGCACGATGAGGGGCACCCCGGCGTGATGGGCCTCGAGCACCGCAGGGTGCAGGTTGGCGACGGCGGTACCGGACGTGCAGATCACGAGGGCGGGCACGCCGGTCTCGACCGCGAGGCCGAGCGCGAGGAAACCGGCGCCGCGTTCGTCGATGCGCACGTGCAGGCGGACCAGGCCGAGGCGCTCGAGTTCCGCGGCGACCAGGGCGAGCGCCTGCGAGCGGGAACCGGGGCTCACGACGATGTCGCGGATGCCGAGGCTCACGAACGCGCCGAGGAGGGCGACGCTGAAATCGGTCGCGGGGCTGCCGGAGGCCGCCGGACTGGTGAAGGGCAGGCCTCCACCCACGGCCGCGGTGTCGGTCAGGATCGGGTCAGGCATCCCGGCGGCCAGGCAGTTCGCCCTCGCCAGGGTCGGTCGTCTTCTTGGGTTCGGCTGCGGCGGGACCCTTCGCCGGGCCGGTGGACTGGCCCGTCGATGGCCCGGCATTGCCGGCGGCCTGCCCCTTGCCGGGGCCGGAGTTCTGGCCCTTGCCCGGTCGGTCGGGCTTGTCGGTCGCGTCCGGCTTGTCGAGGTCGGCGAGCTCCTGCTCCATCTGGCGGATGCGCTCCTCCTGGAGCCGGTCACGGCCGAGGCTCTTCAGGAAATCGGGATCGTCATCGGGGGCCAGCTGCCGCGATGGGCCGCGACCGGGCGCGGAACTCTGGTTGCTGCCACGGCCGATGAACAGCCAGAGGAGGGCGCCGACGACGGGGACCAGGACGATCACAAAGACCCAGACCCAGCGCGGCAATCCGCGGATCCGACCGCGGTCGAAGGTGACACACTCGACGAGCGCATAGACGGTCACGAGAATGACCGCAATTCCTACGACAAGCCACACCTTTACCATCCGCTCATTCTACGTATATCACCCGAGAGATCGGTGAGTACGCAGAGGTCCGCAAATCTAACGATCGGAACCACAATCTATGCTGAAAGCATGAAAGCTGTCCCGTCCTGGCTGAGCTACTCGGTCTACCGCATCCTCATGTTCGCAGTACCCCTCGCGGTACTGCTGATGCTCTCGATCGTCTGGTGGGTCTCCGCCATCGTCGCGGCCCTGATCGGGCTCTGCCTGTCGTACATCTTCCTGCGGAAGCCCAGGGAGCAGGTCGCCCTCGACCTGTACACGGCCCGGCACCCCACCGCTGAGGTCGTACATCCCGACGCGGAGTCGGAGGACGCGGCGATCGACCGTGCCGCCGACGCCGCTGCTTCTGCCGCGGTCGCCTCTGCCGAGGCAGCGGATGCCGCCGGCCGGGCGACGACGCGGGCCGCGGCATCCGCTGCGCCCGTCACGACCGCTGGGTCAGCGGCGTCAGAACGCGAAGGCAGCGCCCAGTAGTAGGCCGTACAGGAGCGCGCTGAAGCTCGTGAGCTTGAGCGCCAGGATGAGCTCGGCCGCGGTCTTCGCTGTGACGGTGATCAGGCACGCCGGAAGGGCGAGCAGGAGCACGAAGAGCACGAACCAGGCGAGCGGGTAGAAGAGCGCGAAGAAGGCCGCGATCGCGAACGGCACGAGCAGCAGCACGCAGAAGACGATGCGGCCGGGCAGGTTGCCGATCAGCACCGCGAGGGTGCGCTTGCCGGACGCCTTGTCCGGGACGATGTCACGCAGGTTGTTGACCATCAGCACGGCGCAGGCGATGAGCCCGATCGCGACCCCGCCGAGCCAGCTCTCAAGGTTCACCGTTCCGACCTGCACGAAGGTCGTGCCCGCGGTTGCGACGAGTCCGAAGAACACGAACACGAACAGCTCGCCGAGGCCGAAGTAGCCGTAGGGACGCTTGCCGCCGGTGTAGAACCAGGCTGCGACGATCGCGGCGGCGCCGACGAGCAGCAGCCACCACTGGCCGCTCAGGATCACGAGCACGAGACCCGCGAACGCGGCGAGCCCGAAGAACGCGAGCGCGACGGTGAGCACGGACCGCGGCCTCGCCGCTCCTCCGCCGGTCAGCCTGGCCGGGCCGACGCGGTAGGCGTCGGTGCCGCGGATGCCGTCGGAGTAATCGTTCGCGTAGTTCACGCCGATCTGCAGGCAGAGTGCCACGATGAGCGCGAGCAGGGCGCGGACCGGGTGGAAGACGCCCGGGTCGCTCGCGACGATGGCCGCGCCGGTGCCGAGGGCGACCGGGGCGATCGCGAGGGGAAGGGTGCGAAGGCGCGCGCCGGAGATCCAGTCGCCGGCCGTCGCCGGGCCGGAGCGGCCGTGCGCCTCTGCGCCGTTCCGCTTCGCCGGGTTTCCGGATCGACCGGAGTTGGCGGGCTTGCCCGCTGCCTTCCCGGCTGGCTTACCCGCCTGCTTTCCGGACGGCTGTCCGGCGGACGCCGGTGCCCCGAGGGTCTCCGAAGGATTCAATCGCTGCATTTTGGGCCTGACCGGCCGCGCTCCCTGTGCCACGTTTTCATGTTACCGGGCACTTGATAAGAGGATGCCGCGAGTCGGCACCCTCGCGCGACGCGCGCAGATCAACGCCCGTGGCCAGCGCATGCGCCCGCGGCTCAGCCCACGGCCAGTGACCGCGGCTAGGCCCGCACGGGGCCGGCGTCGGCGATGCGCTGCAGGGCGAGCCGGTCGGGCTTGCCTGAGACGAGCAGGGGGATCTCGGCGACCACAAGCAGGCGATCGGGCCGGGCCGCCTTGCCCAGGGCGGATGCGACGGCGTCCTTCACGACTGCGAGTCGGGCCGTCGCCGTGTCTGCCTCCGTCTCCGGCGAGCTGAACGGCGTTGCGGTCGGCGACGTGCGCGAGGCCTCGCCCCGCGACCGGGCCGGCACCGCGGAGTGCGACCCCGGGACCGCGACGACGGGCACCTGGCCCCACCGGGCATCCGCCACCCCCACGATCACCGCGTCGGCGAAACCGGGCAGGGCGCGCACCACGCGTTCGACGGCGTCGAGGGAGACCTTCTCTCCGCCCGAGATGATCACGTTGTCCGCGCGGCCGAGCACGCGCACGAGGCCGGTCACGGCGTCGACCTCGCCGAGGTCGCCGGTGCGGTACCAGCGCACGCCGTGGTCTTCGGTGAAGCGGTCGTGGGTGCGGAGCGGGTCGTCGAGGTACCCGTCGGCGAGCACGGAGCCGGACATCTCGAGCTCGCCGTCGACGACGCGCACAACCGTGTCGCCGATCGGGCTGCCGTTGTAACAGCATCCGCCGGCCGTTTCAGAGGAGCCGTATGTGCGCACGACCGCGATGCCGAGCGAGGCGGCGCGCTCGATCAGGGCAGGGGGCATGGCCTGGCCGCCGACCAGGATCGCCGTGAAGCGGCGCAGGAGTGCGAGCATTTCCGCGGCCCCGCCCTGGTCGTCAGCGTCGACCGCGTCGAGGAGGCGGGCGAGCTGCACCGGCACAAGGGAGGTGTAGCGCAGCGGCGCGGTCAGCCGGGTCGCCGCTTCGAAGAAGGCGGCCGGGTCGAAGTGACCGGGTGCCAGCGCGATCGGCGTGGTCCCCGCCTCGAGCGAGCGGACGAGCACCTGGACGCCCGCGACGTAGTGGGCGGGCAGGGCGAGCAGCCACTGGCCGGGCCCGCCGAGCGCCGCACTCGACGCCGCGGCGCTCGCCAGGAGGGCTGGCGCGCCGAGCAGCACCCGCTTGGGCACGCCGGTCGAACCGCTCGTCTCGATGACGACGGCCGTGCCGTCCGGAACGGTCACGGGCACGGGCACGGGCACGGGCACGGGCACGGGCACGGGCACGGGCAGCAGGGCGTCCCCGCGCCCGGAGAGGGCCTCGCGGAGCAGGTCGAGGAGGTCGAGCGGCCGGTCGACGGAGACGACCCGGAGCATCCGTGTCACGGCGGGACTAGAACTGCCAGTCGTACGGACCCCAGTCGGGGTCGCGTTTCTCGAGGAACGCGTCGCGGCCCTCGACGGCCTCGTCCGTGCCATAGGCGAGCCGCGTCGCTTCGCCCGCGAAGACCTGCTGCCCGACGAGTCCGTCATCGACGGCGTTGAAGGCGAACTTGAGCATGCGGATGGCGGTGGGCGACTTGGTCAGGATCGTGCGAGCCCAGTCGATGGCTTCGTTTTCGAGATCGGCGTGCGGGACGACCGCGTTGATCGCGCCCATCTCGAGGGCGCGCTGGGCGGAGTACTCGCGGGCGAGGAAGAAGACCTCGCGCGCGGCTTTCTGCCCGACCTGGCGTGCGAAGTATGCGCTGCCGTAACCGGCGTCGAAGGAGCCGACGTTGGCATCCGTCTGCTTGAACTTGGCGTGCTCTGCGCTCGCGATGCTGAGGTCGCAGACCACGTGCAGGGAGTGCCCGCCCCCGGCCGCCCAGCCGGGGATGACGGCGATGACGACCTTGGGCATGAAGCGGATCAGGCGCTGGATCTCGAGGATGTGCAGTCGGCCGCTGCGGGCCTTGTCGATGCCGCTGGCAGTCTCGCCTTCCGCGTACTTGTAGCCGTCGCGGCCACGGATGCGCTGGTCCCCGCCCGAGCAGAACGCCCAGCCGCCGTCCCTCGGGCTCGGGCCGTTTCCGGTGAGGAGGACGACGCCGATGCGCGGGTTCATCCGGGCGTCTTCGAGGGTGGCCTGCAGCTCGTCGACGGTGTGCGGCCGGAACGCGTTGCGCACCTCCGGGCGGTTGAACGCGACGCGCGCGATCTGCCCGGTGAGGTCGTGGTGGTACGTCACGTCGGTGAGGGACTCGAAGCCCGGGACGAGTTTCCACTGGCTCGGGTCGAAGATTTCAGACACCTGTTCGATCATGCTGCAAGCCTACGCGGCGGACCCCGCGCGCGGACCCGAGGGGTGCCGGCTGGACAGCGCGGGGATGGGCGCGCTCTCACACATACTCAGGCCCGAAAAACCAAGCGACACGCCGGTAAAAATGAGAAATACCCCTTTTGTGGTGGCAAAGTCAACCCCCTTGAGCGCCTCATTTTCACCATGTGTACTTGTGGTCTCAGTGAGACCCGGAGGTAGTCATGAACGACCTAGACACAGAGTCAAAAGCCCCGATCGACCTGCCACTCCACAACGACGTGGCAACCCGAACCCACAGCACCATCAGCATCCGCATGACCCCGGCAGAAAACACCAGAAAACACCAGAACGCCATCGGAACGGCGGTGCGACCGTGACCGTCACGATGAACACGTCGGCACCGGCCCACGACCACTTCGATTCTCCCGACTCCTACCGCGCCCCGCTCCCCTCGATCAACCCGGCCGGCTCATCCCAGCGTTCGGCCGGCAGTACGGCAGCGTCCCGCTACAGCAGGGCATCCACGGATGCCTTCGGCGACTACCTGCGCCGCATCGGCAAGGGCCCCCTCCTGAGCGCCGAGGACGAGGTCAACCTCGCCCGGCGGATCGAGGTCGGCCTGTTCGCCGCAGAGAAGCTCGCGCACGGGGTCGACGACCACGAGCTTTCCCGGGAACTCGCCTGGCTCGCCCACGACGGCGGCCGGGCGAAGAACCACTTCATCGAAGCCAACCTCCGCCTCGTCGTCAGCATCGCCAAGCACTACTCCGGCCGCGGGGTGCCGGTCATGGACCTCGTCCAGGACGGCAACATCGGCCTCGTCCGAGCGGTCGAGAAGTACGACTTCATGACCGGATACAAGTTCTCCACCTACGCGACCTGGTGGATCCGCCAGGCGATTCACCGCGGAATGGCCGACAAGTCCCGGATGATCCGCATCCCCGTGCACACCGCGGAGAAGCTCAACAAGATCAAGCGCATCCGCCGTGACCTCACGAGCACCCTCGACCGCGACCCCTCGCTCAAGGAGCTCTCCGAGGCGGCGCAGATCCCCATCCGCGACGTCTCGCGGCTGCTGCAGTACGACAATGAGCCGATTTCCCTGCATTCCCCGGTCGGTGACGGCGTCGGAGACATCTCGGAGCTCATCATCGACGACGACCTGCCGCAGCCGGACGAGTATGCGACGGTCACGCTGCGTGCCGCGGACATCTGCTTCTACCTCGACGCGCTGCCGCCGCGGGAGCGGTCGATCCTGAAGGCCCGATTCGGGCTCGACGGCGACGAACCGCGCACCCTCGACCAGATCGCCGTCATCCAGGGCGTCACCCGGGAGCGGGTCCGCCAGATCGAGAAGCGCGCGCTGGCCCTCCTGCACGTGCCCCGGCTCGAACGGTACCTGCGCGATTAGATGCCCGCAGGCCTGGTCCGTCGATGACCGGTTGTGCGGGTGCGTGAGCACC
>NZ_JASJXJ010000156.1:0-8989 GCF_035018685.1 Cryobacterium sp. RTC2.1 | reverse complement strand
CCCCCCCCCCCCCCCCCCGCGACCGGGCGTACGGAATCGGGATCCAGGGGCATCCGCTACGCGGTGGCTCGCTGGGCCGCCCGGCCCGAACTGTCCCGGCCTGCGGCGAAGCGGCTCAGGGCTCCTGAGCGCACGAGGCCGCGCAGGACGAGCCAGGAGACAAGCCCGCCGAGGAGCACGCCGGAGATCACGGCAGAGACGAAGTAGGTCACCTTGATCGCGTCGTCGACGGCTGCGTAGCTGTTCAGCACGTCGAGGATTCCGACCGCAACGCCGGCGCCGGCGCCGGCGAGGAGTGCGGTGCCGAGCTTCCAGCTCGAGTAGAGGAACAGGGCGAAGACGATCTCCGCGCCGAGGCCCTCGACGACGCCCCAGATCAGGGTCGAGAAACCCCACTGGGTGCCGATGAGCATCGAGACGACGGCTGCGACGACCTCGGTGTAGACGGCGGCGCCGGGCTTCCGCACGACGAGTCCGCCGAGCACGGCTGCGAAGAGCCAGCCGCCGGCGAGGAGGCCCTCGAGGCCGGGCGTGAAAGCCAGGACGGTGCTGAGCGGCGTCCAGGCCAGGCCCCACGCCCAGAAGATGACGCCGCTCGCGACGCCGATCACGCTGGCGACGACGATGTCGACGACCCGCCAGCGGTAGTTGCGAACCCGGGCTGCGGGTGTGGTGGTTGTTGAATGCATGATGTCGCGCCCTTTCAATGGCAATTGAGGGCACGGGTATGAGTGTTTCTGCCTCCCTGCGCTGGCATGATCCAGATCAGGTTTGACGGTCGAAGCTTAGGAAGCTTCCTCTCAGCCCGGTTGACCGGACTCCCGTGTTCGATTCCGAGTATAGACCGCACCGGCTTCCCGCCGCGGGCAGGGGCGCGGCGAGGGCCCCGTGTACAGTGAAAGCAGGTGTGCCGGGAAGTCTGGTCGGCGTCCGCTCATCGAGCCCGAAACCAGAGGATCCACCCATGACCCCACCCACGAATCCGCCGATGACTCCACCAGGAAGCGCCCCCTCCCCTCGCAATCCTCGGGGAATCGGCGCGGTCTTCCGGCGCAGCAGCTATCCGGAATACGTGCGGATCAGTCAGATCCTCCGTCGTGAGACGGTCGGCGGGGCACTCCTCCTCGTAGCGACCGTCATCGCCCTGGTCCTCGCGAACTCGCCGGCCTCCGGCCTCTACTTCGCCGTACGCGACTTCCAGTTCGGTTACGAGCCCTGGCACCTCCAGCTCAGCGTCGGGGCCTGGGCGGCCGACGGGCTGCTCGCGATCTTCTTCTTCCTCGCCGGCCTGGAGCTCAAACGCGAATTCGTCGCCGGGGACCTGCGCACCCTCGACCGCGCTGTCGTTCCCGTTGCCGCGGCCGTCGGTGGCGTGCTGACCCCCGCGTTCTTCTTCACGCTCGTGAACCTCGGCGGTGGCGCGGAGGCGCTGCGCGGCTGGGCCGTACCGACCGCGACGGACATCGCCTTCGCCGTCGCCGTGCTCGCCGTGATCGGCTCACACCTGCCGAGCGCCCTCCGGGTGTTCCTGCTGACCCTCGCCGTCGTCGACGACCTGCTGGCGATCACGATCATCGCGTTCTTCTACACGAGCAACCTCCAGCCGCTCCTGCTTGCGGCCGCCGTGGTGCCGCTCGCCGTGTTCGCATTCCTCGCGCGCCGATACTCGTACCATTTCGGGACGCAACCGTGGCTGGCGTGGCTCGTTCTCGTGCCGCTCGGCGTGCTGACCTGGGTTCTGGTTCATGCGTCCGGCATCCACGCCACCGTTGCCGGCGTGCTGCTCGGTTTCGCGGTGCCCGTGCTCCGCAGTCGTCGTGGTGGCGGACCAGACGCGGGAGCGGGGCTCGCCCAGACCCTCGAGCACCGGATCCGGCCGTTGTCGGCGGGATTCGCCGTCCCGGTTTTCGCCTTCTTCTCCGCGGGTGTCGCGATCGGCGGGCCCGCCGGTCTCGCGGCAGCGCTGAGCGACCCCGTCGCGATCGGGATCATCGTCGCGCTCGTCCTCGGCAAGCCGGTCGGCATCCTCGGCGCCACCTGGCTCGTGACCCGCACGACGAAGGCATCGCTCGACCCCGACCTCGCCTGGGTCGACGTGATCGGCGTCGCGATGCTCGCCGGGGTGGGCTTCACGGTGTCGTTGCTGATCAGCGAGCTCGGCTTCGGGCACGGCACGATCGAGGACGACCACGCCAAGGTCGCCATCCTCACGGCGTCCCTGCTCGCGGCTCTCCTCGCCGCCGTCGTGCTGCGCAGCCGCAACCGGCACTACCGGGAGATCGACCTCAAGGAGAAGGCGGACGCGGACAACGACGGGGTCCCGGACGCCTTCGAGTAGGGGCTACTTCTTGAGTGCCCGGATCACGTGACTGAGCGTCTTGCCGACGACCCAGACGAAGGGGATGCCGACGGCGAGCAGCGAGATGACGTTCGGTTCGAAGCGAACGGTGCCCTGGGACTTCACGTAGGCGCCCACCGGGATGGAGACTCCGCCACCACCGCCGCCGGCGCCGTGTCCGGGGCTGCCGAAGCCACCCGTACCGGATCCCTCGGTCGATTCACCTTCGCCGCCGCCGAAACCGTAGTACACGAGCGCAACGGGAACGATCGTGATCCCGTCGACGAGGACGGGGTCACCGTATGCCGACCGCACGCCGGCGGAGCGGGAGATTTCTGCGAGCTTTTCGGGGAGGCTAGTCATCTCTTCACGATACTCCGCCGCGCTCCGCAACGCCCGGCATCAGGGATTCGCGTCGCCGCGTTCTCCCGCACGGGGGTTCGGCTTGGTGGCGTCGAGGCCCACCGGGCGGGCCTGGCTCGGCCCGAGCAGTGAGGCGGGCCGCACCGAACCGCGACCGAACCGCGCGGTGACGGAGTCCACCGCGAGTTCGGCGCCGCGCCAGTCGTCGTCGGGGTCCCAGAGGCCGAGGCCTGCCCCATCGCCGTCGCCCAGCTGCTCCACCCGCACTCCGATCAGTCGCACCCGGATGCCGCGGGCCGCGAGCACGTCGAAGCTCGCCGCAGCTTCCTCGTAGATGCGGCGGCCCACGTTCGTCGCCTCGGCGAGGGTGCGCGAGCGGGTCACGGTGCTGAAGTCGGTGTACCGGAGTTTCAGGACCACGCAGCGCCCGACGAGCCCGGCCCGCCGGAGGGAAACCGCCACCGCGTCGGACTGGCGGAGGAGCTCGCTGCGCAACCGGGCGACATCCGTCACGTCGTGTTCGAAGGTGATCTCGTGGCCGACGCTCTTCTCCTCGCGTTCGAGGGTCACTCCGCGCGGGTCTCTCCCCCACGCGAGCTCGTGCAACTTGCGGCCGGAGGCCTCGCCGATGGACTTCTGCAGCACGGCCAGCGGCGTGGCGGCGAGGTCGCCGATCGTGCGGAGGCCGAGCCCGAGGAGCGACTTCTCGGTCATGGCGCCGACGCCCCAGAGTGAGCCGACAGGCAACGGATGCAGGAACACCAGGGTGTCCTCAGCCGGCACCACGAGCAGGCCGTTAGGTTTCGCCCTGCTCGACGCCATCTTGGCGACGAACTTCGTCGACGCGGCACCGACGGAACAGGTGAGCCCGGTCTCGTTCTGGACCCGCTCTCGGATCAGCGCCGCGATCACCGCGGGCGAGCCATGCAGGCGGCGGGCCCCGGAGACGTCGAGGAAGGCTTCGTCGATGCTGAGCGGCTCGACGAGTGGGGTCATGTCCGTGAAGATGCCCATCACCTGCTCGGAGAAATCCCGATACCGGCTCATGTGCGGTTCGAGGACGACCGCCGCCGGGCAGCGCCGCAGGGCGAGTGCCATCGGCATGGCCGAGTTCACGCCGTAGCGCCGGGCGACGTAGTTGGCGGCGGTCACGACGGAGCGGCCGGAGCGGTGGCCGACGATGACGGGTTTATCGACGAGTTCCGGGTGGTCGAGCAGCTCGACGGACGCGAAGAACGCATCCATGTCGATGTGAAGCAGGGTCGCGGAGGAGTCGTCGACGCTTGCCGCCGAGACCGTGCGGTCGCTTCCGTCCTGCCTGCTCACCCTGAGACCCTAACCCACACCGCCGACCGTGCGGGCAGACCCGTTCCACGGGTAGCGTGCGAGGCGGAATGCACCGGCGACCGCAGGGGTTGCATCGTGCAACGAAAGGAGCCTTCATGGAATCGAACTGGATCGCACTTCAGCAGCAGGCCCACCAGGAGTTCAGCGCCCGGCTCGCGCACGTCACCAGCTGGGACGCACCGACCCCCGACTCGGACTGGACCGTCCGCGACCTCGTGCGCCATGTCGTCCGCGGCCAGCAGAGTGTACCGCGGCTCCTCGCCGGACGGTCGGTCATCGAGGCTCGCCTCACCCGCGCCCCGCTCGGCTCCGACCTGCAGGCGGAATGGGACACCTACTCCGCCCTCGCGACCGCCGCCTGGTCGGAGGCCCCGGCGGATGCTCCCGTCCGGCTGGCGTCCGAAACCGTCACCGCCGCGGAGTACCTGCGGGAACAGGTCGCGGAGGTCACCATCCACACCTGGGATCTCGCCAGGGCCGTCTCCGCCGACGAGTCCCTCGACGACGAGCTCGTCGCCGCCGTCTGGACGGTCTTCGAGCCCCAGAAGGACGCCCTCGAAGCAAGCGGCCTCTTCGCTCCCCCGGTTCCCCTCCCCGACGACGCGCCGCTGCAGTCCCGTCTCCTCGCGCTCACCGGGCGCGACGCGCGCTGAACCGAGTGGGCCTCAGGGGGTGACTTTCTCGGCCCCCGCGAGGCGCTGTGCCACGTAGATCGGCACGATCGAGACCAGCACGAGGACAACCGCGATGACGTTGACGATCGGGGCCTGATTCGGCCGGAACAGGTTGTCGAGGATCCAGATCGGCAGGGTCTTCACGCTCGACCCCGCCGTGAACGTCGTCACGATGATCTCGTCGAAGCTCAGCGCGAAAGCGAGAAGTCCCCCCGCGAAAAGTGCAGAACGCAGCTGCGGGAAGGTCACGAGTCGGAAGGTGGTCCACAGCCCCGCTCCGAGATCGGCGGACGCCTCCTCGAAGTTCATGCCGACGCGGCGGAGACGCGCGATGACATTGTTGAACACCGTGACGATGCAGAAGGTCGCGTGCGCGATGATCACGGTCGCGATCGACAGCTGAATGCCCATGATCGTGCGGAACGCATTGTTGAGCGCAATGCCCGTGATGATCCCGGGGAGCGCGATCGGCAGGATCACGAGGAGGCTCACGGCGTCGCGGCCGAAGAACGCGAACCGCTGCAGGGCGAGCGAGATCAGGGTGCCGAGGACGAGGGAGACCAGGGTCGCCACGATCGCGATCTGCACGCTCGTCCCGATCGCGTTGAGGGCGCCCTCATTGTGGAACGCCTTCACCCACCACTCGAAGGTCAGGCCGGGCGGTGGCCAGGTCAGGTTCGTGCTCGTGCTGAAGGAGTTGATCAGCACGACGATGAGCGGCAGGTAGATCACCGCGAGAATGATCCCGGTGAGGACGGCGAGGACGATCCGTGCCGGTCTGCTGAGGCGCATCTCTCCCCTTACAGGTTGTCCAGGGCGCCGGTGCGGCGCACGGCGGCGAGGTATCCGAAAATGATCACGATCGGGATGAGGGCGATCGCCGCCGCGAGGGGCAGGTTGTTCGCCGCGCCGACGTTCGTGTAGACGAGGTTCCCGAGCATCTGGTTGGCCCCGCCGACGATGTTGACCGTGATGTAGTCGCCGAGGGTGAGCGAGAAGCTGAAGATCGAACCGGCGATGATCGCCGGCCAGATCATCGGCAGCACGATGAGCCGAAGGGTGGATCCGGTCCGGCCCCCGAGGTCGCCTGAGGCCTCGAGCAGGGAGTCCGGCACGCGTTCCAGTCCGGCGTAGATCGGCAGGATCACGTACGGCAGCCAGAGGTAAGCGAGGGTGATGACCGTTGCCGGCAGCCCGTATCCCGGGGTCTGGCCGCCGAAGGGCGCGACCAGCCAGTCGACGATGCCGTCGCTCGACAGCACGGAGCGCCACGCATACGCCTTGACCAGGTAGCTCGCCCAGAGCGGCATCAGCACGGCGATCACGAGCACCCGCTGCCACCTGGTGCTCGCGACTTTGGCCATGTAGAACGCGATCGGCAGGGCGACCAGGATGTCGACGACGGTCACGACCACGGCGATGCCGAGGGTGCGCAGGGTCACCGTCTGGTACAGCGAGCCGGTCAGCACGGTGACGATGTTGTCGAGCGTCCAGGTCTGCGTGATGGTTCCCGTGAACGTGTCCACCGTCCACAGGGCCGTGATCAGCAGCGCCGCGAGGGCCACGATGTACACCAGCCCGAGCCAGAACAGCGGAGCCGAGAGCAGCAGGGAGAGTCGGAGCCGAGGGTGCCGGCTCAGGAAGACCGAGATCCGGCGGGCCCCGGTGTCGCGGGGCACCGGAACGGGCCCGCCGGAATCGGCCTGGAGCATCAGCCCTTGATCTCCTGCCACGCGGTCGTCCAGGCCGCGTAGTCGGTGCAGGTCACGTCGGTCCTGCCGTCGACGCATTTGGCGATCGGCGTCGTCCAGTACCAGATCTTCGACGCGTAGTCGGCGTCTCCGGCGTGATAGGTCGCGCACTGGTTGGGGTCCGTCATGAACTCGCAGGCCTTCTGGTTGGACGGGGCCTCTCCGAAGTACTCGGTCGCTTGCGCGTTCGCCTTCGGGCTCGCGATGTAGTTGAGCCAGGCGTACGCGCAGTTGGGGTGCGCCGCTTTCGAGGCGATCATCCAGGTGTCAGACCAGCCGGTGACTCCTTCCGACGGAACTGTGACCTCGGCGGCGGTCCCGGCGGCGAGCGAGTTGCGGATCACCTGCCAGGTGGTTCCGACGACCGTGTCCCCGGTCTCGAAGGACTGCACCGACTTGAGGTAGTCGGACCAGTACTCTCCGATATTCGGGCGCTGCTGCTTGAGCAGGTCGACGGCCGCCGCGAGCTGCTTCTCATCGAGGGCGTACGGGTTCTTGATCCCGAGATCGGGCTGGTGCTTCATCAGGTACATGGCGGCATCCGCGATGTAGATCGGGGAGTCGTATGCCGTGACCTTGCCCTTGTACGGCGAAGACTTGTCGAACACGACGTCCCACGACGTCGGGGCCGGCGTGACGACATCCTTGTTGTACATCAACAGGTTGGCGCCGTAGCCGTGCGGGATGCCGTAGGAGACACCGTCGACGCTGTTCCAGGCCTGCAGCTTGAGGAAGTCGTAGATTCCGGCGTAGTTCGGGATCAGGTCGGTGTTCACCGGGGCAACGTCTCCAGCGGCGACCAGGCGCAGGGAGGCATCTCCCGAGGCCGCGACAACGTCGTAGTCGCCCGTCTTCATCAGGTTGAAGGCCTCGTCGGAGGTGCCGTAGGTCTTGCTCGTGACCTTACAGCCGGTCTCGTCTTGGAAGGCGCTGACCCAGTCCACGGTCGGGTCGTTGCTGCCGTCCTCGACGTAGCCGGGCCACGCGAGGATCGACACGGCCCCCTCGTTCGCGCCGAGGGCCGTCGGTGCGGATGCGGTGGGCTTGGTCGCCCCGGACGTCGTGGTTCCGCACGCCGTGAGGAGCGCGATCGAGGCGATGGCGAGCCCGGTCAGGGCGGTCAGTCTGGAGTTGCGGTGGGGCGCGTGGCGGTTCATTACGGTCTCCATTCTTGGTGAGCTGTTTAAGGTGCCGGGTCCAGTGATTCGGTGCGGCGGTCTGCGACGACCACGACGGTGTCCCTGTCGGACCAGGCCACGCGCACACGGGCGCCGCGTTCTTCGTCGCCGACCCGCCGCGCATCGTTCTGCTCCTGCACGACGACGCGCATGCCCGCGTCGAGGTCGACGATGAGCCGGGTACTGCTGCCCAGGTAGATCACCTCGGCGAGGACGCCTGTCGCCGAGCGGTCGCCGCTGAGCGGGGCCTCCAGCCTCTCGACCGTCATCTTCTCCGGACGCACCGAGTGGATGCCTCCTCGGCCGAGCACACGGAGGGACAGTTCGTCGCTGAACACGTTGGACGTGCCTACGAAAGCGGCTACGAAGGGCGATACCGGGTGATCGTAGATCTCGGCGGGGGTTCCGAGCTGTTCGATCCGACCCTCGTTGAAGACGGCGATCCGGTCGCTCAGGGTGAGCGCCTCCTCCTGGTCGTGGGTGACGAAAATGAAGGTGATGCCGAGTTCGCGCTGGAGTTCCTTCAGTTCGACCTGCATCTGCTCGCGCAACTTGAGGTCGAGGGCGCCGAGCGGCTCGTCCAGAAGCAGCACCTTGGGCTGGACGACCGTGGCCCTGGCCAGGGCCACGCGCTGCCGTTGCCCGCCGGAGAGCTGTCCGGGCTTCCGGTCGCCGAACCCGCCGAGACGCACGGTGTCGAGGGCCGCCCTGGCCCGCTCGTGGCGTTCGCGCCTGCCGACGCCGCGCACGCGCAGCCCGTATGCGACGTTGTCGAGCACGGTCATGTGCGGGAAGAGCGCATAGTCCTGGAACACGGTGTTGACGTCGCGGTCGAAGGGGGCGCGGTCGGTCACGTCTTTTCCCTGGAGCGACACCGTTCCGCTCGTGGGCTGTTCGAAGCCCGCGATCAGCCGGAGCACGGTCGTCTTTCCGGAGCCGGAAGGGCCGAGCATCGAGAAGAATTCGCCCTCGACGACGTCGAGATCAACCCCGTCAACGGCGTTTCCCGCGCCGAAGGACTTGGTCAGCCCCCGCAAGCGGATTGCCGGTCGGTCTGCGGACACGGAGCCTCCTTTGTCACCCTCGGCTAAATCATATGGAAACGGATGTCTGAAATCCGGTTCCGCATGTTGCGGTCAGGTCACGATGACCGAACGCCTCCGAGAACGACACCCTATAGCGACGGCCCGCGTCCGGCATGGCCCCCGTTCGCCCTGGTCAGTCGGGCCGGTCAGTCGCGGTTGGGTGGTCCGGTGAGGACCTGGTGGGCGCGGTGCCGGTTCGGTGGCCGCCAGAGCCGTTGCGGATCGATCAACCCAGGGGCCCGCACTTGCGGTG
>NZ_JASJXJ010000155.1:0-9111 GCF_035018685.1 Cryobacterium sp. RTC2.1 | reverse complement strand
GTCGTAGGTGGCGAGGGAGCGACGGTACGGGTCTTCGATGTCGTCGTCGGCCGGGTCGGAGGGCGGTGGGGTGAGGCCGCGGCTGGCCGCGATTTCGGCAATGTAGGCGCGGAGGGTGTCGGCGGCGGTGAGAGGCACCGCGGCACCGTCGTCGCCGCGGTGTTCGCTGGTGTCGCTGACTGTGCTTGCTCGTTCGGCGGCGGCGTGTTCCGCTGCGGCGAATTCGGCGTCGCGGAGGCCGTCGATCAGACGGGCGAGCTGGTTGAGGGTGAAGGCGTAGCGGGCAGCGCGCGGGTAGAGGGAGACCACCTCGCCACGGTGTTCGCGGTCGGCAGTCACGACCAGGTCGGCGTCGGCGACGAGCCGCGCAGTGAGCTGCCGGGAGACGTGGGCGCGCGGGTCCCCGCCGTAGCGCACGGACAGGGCGGCGGCTTCATCGGGCATGCCCTTGCCGACCATGGCATAGGTGCCGGCACTCGTCACGAGTACGGGGATACCGGCGTTCGTGAGTCGTGTGGTGAGCAGCTGTTCGGCGAGCGGCGAACGGCAGATGTTTCCGGTGCAGACGACCAGAATGCTGAACGGAGGCTCGGCGGCTGGGGCCGTCGGGTCTGGGTCAATCGTCAATTTCGCACCTTCACCTTTCGGACCCCATTTCGGGGGGTGATGTCCACAGTATCGGCATCATCGGCGCCATAACCATAGCCGTAGCCATAGCGGCCGTAACCCGAGGCATCCGCCCCCGAGGTCGGCAGCATCGTGAGGACGAGCCCGGACACCGAGGCCCCGACGTTTCCGAGTGCGGCGATGGCGCCGGTGAGCTGGTTCTTGTGCACGCGACCCGCGGCCACGACGACGAGGGCGCCGCCGACGCTCTTGGCCAGGATGGCGGCATCCGTCACCGGGAGCAGCGGCGGGGCGTCGAAGATGACGACGTCGAAGTTCTTGTTGAATTCGCCGACGAAATAAGTCATCCGGGCGGAGCCGAGCAGTTCGCTCGGGTTGGGCGGCACCTGGCCGGCCGGCAGCACGAACAGTTTGGAGCGCCCCCACGGCTGGATGATGTCGGCCAGATCGGCGCGGCCGACGAGAAGGTCGGTGAGGCCGACGGTGCCGTCGATGCCCATGTAGTCGGCGATCTTCGGGCGGCGGAGGTCGGCGTCGACGAGCAGGACGCGGGCACCGGAGTCGGCGAGCGCGATGGCGAGGTTTGCCCCGGTGGTGCTCTTGCCCTCGCTCTCGATCGACGAGGTGATCACGAAGCTGCGGTCCGTGCGGCCGACGTCGAGGAACTGCAGGTTGGTGCGCAACGTACGGAAGCTTTCGGCCCGCGGGCTGCGCGGGTCGACGTGCACGATCAGGGGTCGGTCCTGGGCCTTCGAGTCGAAGACGATGCCGCCGAGGATGGGGATGTCGGTGACCTGTTCCACATCGCGCTCGTTGCGGATGCGGGTGTCGAGGGTTTCGCGGAGTACCGCGGCACCGACGCCGAGGGCGAGGCCCACGAGCAGGCCGAGGGCGATATTAAGAGGTACGTTCGGGCTGACCGGGGCGCTGGGTACGGTGGCTTCCTGCGCCCGGGTGAGCTTGACCGGGGAGACGCCGGCGACGCCGGTCGCGGTGGACTCGGGGGTTTCAATGGTCTGCACGACGGCGGCGAGACTGATCGAGATGGCGTTGGCGATGTCGGCGGCCCGCACGGGGTCGGTGTCGCTGACCGCGATCTCGATGATGGACGTGTCGAGCGGGGCGGATGCCGTGACCTGCTTGGCGAGGTCATCGGCAGTGATGCCGAGCCCGAGGTTGCCGATCACCGGCAGGAGCACGATAGGGGCGGCCACGAGGTCGGAGTAGGTCTTGACCCGCTGCACCGAGAAGCTGTTGCCCTGGGCGAGGTCCTGAGCGGTGCCAGTGGACTGGGTGGACACGAAGACCTTGGCGGAGGCACTGAATTTCGGGGTCTGCATCAGCGAGTACGTGGCCGCGGCCGCGACGGCGACGAGCACGAAGATGAGGATCATCACCCAGCTCTTGTGGAGGATGCGAATGTAGTCGCGAAGTTCCACTAGGCGGCCTTTCCTGTGTTGACTTACTTTTGGCGCACGGCGGCACAATTCGTGCGCCCCTGACATGTTGTCACATAAGGTTCGCGCTCTCCGTCCGTGACTGGGCAATGTGCCCGAATGGGGGTCGGGGATCTAGGCAAATGGGGGTGGGGCGAGCGGCGGCCAAGCGGCGGCATCCGTTTGGGCGGGAGCGGCGGCGGTAGGCTCGCTGCATGGGCGCGACATTTGCATACAACGAGGTGCAGCGGGAGTCGTCTTCCGCGTGCGGAACCGGGCCAGCCCTGGCCCCACCACAGATAACCGGCTGATGGATGATTCAGGGGGGAATCGCACACACCGATGGAGAGAATCTCTGGGGAGATTTTTCCGCGCCGAGCTGATGGTCACGTTCCATCCGGGAATGTTCGACAACCCGAAGGTGGCCGGGCTGCTGCTCGGCAGCCTGACGACGTTCGCATCCCTCGTGCTCTTCGTCTACGTGGGCACACCGGAGGAGAGCGTTGCCCCGCACGCCGGCCTGTTCGTCCTCATCGCGTGTGTCTCGCTGCCGGTAGGGCTGCTGTCGATTCTCTTTCGCCGGTTTTTCACCCGGGCCGTGCGCACGATCGTGCTCACCTTCCTACTGCTCGACACCGCCGTCAGCGTCTACCTGACCGACACCACCTCCTCGGCCCTCGCGATGAGCACGTGGATCCTCGTGATCCTCGCGCTGTCCTATATGTTTCTGCCGATCGTGCAGTCGCTGCCGTTCGCCGTGGCCGGCACGGTGCTGGTCACGACCGCGCTGTTCGTGCACCCGGGCATGCGCGGCATCGATCTGCTCCTGATCATCCCTGCGGCGATCATCGCGAATTTCGGACTGCACTGGCTCGTGACGAGCACACTGAAGTCGGAGACCGACGACCTGACCCGGCTCGGCAACCGGATCTACTTCAAACGCATCCTCAACGATCATGTCCGGAGCGCCTCGCCCGGCGACGTGACGACGGTCGTGCTCGTGGACCTCGACCACTTCACCCTCACCAACGAGGTGCGCCAGCGGTCCTACGGCGACACGATTCTCATCGACTTCGCCGCACGGTGCACGCGGCTCGGCGGCCCGGACTCGGGCGCAGTTGTCGCCCGCACGGCCGGCGACGAATTCGCGATCCTGCTGCCGGGCATGACCACCTGGCAAGCCGAGGCCGCGGTCGAGGCCATGCGGGCGGATGTCCATGTCTTCTCCGCGGGCATCGCCGGCCACGAGCCGGGCGAGTCGGCCTCCGGGCTCCGCACGCGGGTGACCGAGGCGCTCTCGAGCGCCAAGCGGGCGGGGCGCGGGACCACCCGCGTCCATGGCGGGCACTACGCGACCGCGACCGCGGTCGGGCAGGCCATCGCCAACGGCGAGTTCAGTCTGGTGTTCCAGCCGATCGTGGACCTGCGCACCCGGCGGGCGGTCGGCGCCGAGGCGCTGCTGCGCTGGACGCACCCGACCCGGGGCGCGATCTCGCCGGTCGAGTTCATTCCGCTGTGCGAGGCGAGCGGCGCGATGCCGCGCCTGGGCGACTGGATCGTCGACACCGCCGTGACGATCGCGTCTTCGTGGACGATGCCGGTCGAGCCGGGGGCGCCGCCGTTCTACGTGAGCGTGAACGCCTCGGGCATCGAACTCGGCGACCCGCACTACGCCGACCGGCTGCTCGCGCTGTGCACGGCTGCGGCGTTGCCGGCGGGCGTGCTCAAGATCGAGCTCACCGAGAGCGACTACGTCGTGGAGTACGGCGCGGTGCACGCGAACATGGCCCAGCTACAGACGTCGGGCATCCCGATCATGATCGACGACTTCGGCACCGGCTCGTCGAACCTCGAGCGGCTGAGCGAGGTGCGGGCGAACGTGCTGAAGATCGACCGCCGCTTCGTCTCGGCGATCGGCTGCGCCGCCGACGACGCCCCGCTCGTGCAATCGATCCTCGGACTCGCCCGCGGGCTCGGCAGCAGCGTCATAGCCGAGGGCGTCGAAACGGATGTCCAGGCTGACTGGCTCGAGGAAAATGCGTGCCGCTTCGCGCAAGGGTACCTGTTCTCCCGGCCCGTGGCATCCGCCGACCTTGCCGCGGTGTGCGCGGGGCTGAGCGCGCGCTCGGCCGCGTTGCGCCCTGAATAGGCGGGCGGGGCGCACCGGCGACACGATAGTTTGAGTGCATGAGCCCCGCCACACCCGCTGCCCCTGCCTCTCCCCCGGCCCGGCGCGTGCGCTGGGGCCTCGATGACGCGGCTGCTGGCGCGGTCGGGGCGATCCTGCTCGTGCTCGCGGCCGACTGGGCGCTCAGCCACGGCTACCTCACCGACCCGCGCCTTGTCGAGGTGCTCAGCTACCTGGTGGTGTGGGTGCCGCTACTCGGAAGCGTGCTCGTGGCCTGTTACCTGCGCGGCTCCCGCTCGCTCGCCCGTGACTTCGGGCTGCGCTTCCATCCGCTCGACCTGCTCTGGGGGCTCACGATCGGGCTGCTGACCCGGGTGGTGGCGAGCCTGTTCGAGATCGCCGGCTACGGGCAGATGGGCACCGCGGGCGCCACGCTCGACGCCCCCGCGCACGACGCGTGGTGGATCGTGCTGTCCCTCCTCGCCCCGGTGCTGATCGCTCCCTTCATCGAGGAGCTGTTCTTCCGCGGGCTCCTGCTGCAGGCGGTCGCCGCGGCCACGGATGCCCGCCGCCCGGTGGCCCTGTCCGTCGCGTGCACGGTTAGTGCGCTGGTGTTCGCGCTGATGCACGTGGTGGATGCCGGTTCGCCGACCGCCCTGTGGGTGGTCGGGGCCGGGACGTTCGTGTTCGGGCTCGCGGCGGCATCCGTCACCGCGGTCACCGGGCGGCTCGGCGTAGCGATCATCGCGCACGTGGTGTTCAACGGGCTCGTGGTGGTACCGGCGCTGCTCGGGTAGGTGTCAGCGGGCTCGGATTCGGCCGCGGCGGGTGCGGCGGCGGGCGGCCCGTGCGGTGCGCCAGAGGATGATCACGTCGCCCACGATCGACCAGTTCTCGATGTAGTACATGTCGAGGCGCAGCCGTTCTTCCCAGGGCAGGGTGGAGTGCTCGTAGAGCTCGCCGAGGCCGGTCATGCCCGGCTTCATCAGGAACCGGCGGTGCTCGAGGCCGTCGAAGCCCGTGACCTCGTCCTCGAGCGGCGCGCGCGGTCCGACGAGGGACATCGTGCCGGTGAGCACGCTGAACAGTTGCGGGAATTCGTCGAGACCGAAGCGGCGCCGGCGCGCGCCGGGGCGCGCCGGGGCGCGCCGGGGCGCCGGGCATCCACCGACCCGAAGCCGAGCAGGGTGAACGGGCGGCCGCCGCTGCCGATGCGCTGCTCGCGGGTGAGCACCGGGCCGATGCCGACAAGGCGGATCGACAGCGCGGTGACCGCCATCACGAGCGACAGCACGAGAAGCAGCAGCCCGCCGATGACGAGGTCGAAGGCGCGCTTCGTGAACCGCTTGCCGACCTCGAACCGGGGCGTCTCCACGTGGATCAGCGGCAGGCCGGCGACGGGTCGGGTGTTGATGCGGGGGCCGCCGAGGTCGGTCAGGCCGGGGGCGACCACGAGGTGGTGCCGTCCGGTCTCGCGGTGTCGATCAGCGTTGCGCTCTCCCGGCACGACGGCATGCTCACGAGCGACTCGATCGTCGTGCTGGCGTCGGCGGTCGCCGCGATGCTCAGGCCGGGGAACCACCCGGGTGCACGGCGGCCAGTACGCCTCCTCCGCCGCCGTCGGCCTTGCGATCGCGAACGGCGAGTTCACCGTCGTGTACCAGCCGATCATCGACCTCGACACGATGCGCGCGGCGGGCGTCGAGGCGCTGCTGCGCTGGACGCACCCGGTACGCGGCGCGATCTCCCCCGAGGAATTCATCCCGCTGTGCGAGACGAGCGGAATGAGGCCCCGCCTCGGGGAGTGGGTACTCGAAACGGCCATGTCGACGGCCACGGGCTGGACGATCCAGGCCCCGCCGGGGCATCCGCCGTTCTTCGTCAGCATCAACGCCTCGGGCATCGAGCTCGGCGACCCCCAGTACGCCGCCCGGGTGCTCGCGATCCTGTCCAGCTCGGGGCTCGCGCGCGGTGCGCTCAAGATCGAGCTGACCGAGAGCGACTACGTCACCGAGTTCGCGGAGGTGAACGACAACATGGCCGAGCTGCAAGCGGCCGGGGCGGCGATCGCGATCGACGACTTCGGCACCGGGTTCTCGAACTTGGCCCGGCTCAGCGAGGTGCGCGCGAACGTGCTCAAGATCGACCGCCGGTTCATCTCGGCGATCGGGCTGCGCGAAACGGATGCGCCGCTCGTGCAGTCGATCCTCGGGCTCGCGCGCGGCCTCGGAAGCAGCGTCATCGCCGAGGACATCGAGACCGCGGTGCAGGCGCAGTGGTTGCGTGCACACGGGTGCGAGTACGGGTAGGGGTTCTTCTTCTCGCGACCGGCCGCATCCGCCGACGTCGCCGCGGTCTGCTCGCGCATTGCCGCCGGCCAGCTCGCCCGCTGACTCGGGGCATCCGCGGGTCAGCCGCGCGCGCCGCCGCTACCGTTTCCGCAGGCCGCACCCGAAACGGCGGGCGCGGCCTGCGCAAACCGACGCGGCCGCGACACCAGACCGGCGCGGCCTGCCAAAACCGTCGCGGCCGCGCACGGATGTCGGGGGCCTCAGTAGGCACCCTCCTCGACGGGAGCCGTTTCGTCGGAGGTGATCGGGGCATTCGCTGTCGTGGTTAAGAGGTCGGCGAGCTCGCCGCTCTGGCTCAGCTGCGCCACCCGGTTGATCACGATCGAGCTCGCATCGGCCACGGTGCGCAACGGGCTGACGAACCAGCCGTCGCCTTCGTGCACGGCGATGAGCCGCAGATCCTGGGCTCCGAGCTTCGCGAAGCCGGGGATCTGATCGAGGCAGATCTTTGCGCCAGAGGCACTCCCGACCGTGGCGCACACTCCCGAGATCGAGAACGCATACGGCACCGAGTCCGACTCCCCCGCGAAGGACAGGTCATCCAGCGTGATCCGGGCGGTGTCGCCGGACACCGTGCTGGAGACGCCGACGTTGGTGACGTTCAGGCTCCGTCCGTCGACTGAAGAGGGGGGCACGCCGTATAGGCTCACAAGGCGCCGCTCGGCGAGGGGAAGCGCGGCGGCGAGTGCGCCCGAATCTCCCCGGGCCAGGTAGGCGGAGACCCCGTCGGCCAGCCCGCGGACTGCGTCCTCCGGCGTGACATAGGTGGCCGGCGCGACGATGGCCCCGCGGGTGAACGTCGGGTCCGCGCGCAGGCGGTCCTGGAAGCCCTGCTCGAACCCGGTCAGCAGGGGGCTGACGTACCACGAGCCGCCCTCCTGCACGGCGACTGCGGTGACGTCCCTCCCCAGGTCCTGCTTAAGGTCGCTCGCACTGCGGTCGTAGGGCAACGCGGCGTCGATGCCGGCCACGGCGGCCGCGCGGGTTTTCTCGAGCGAGGCCGCGACCTGCTCGTCGGTGGAGCCTGTCGCCTTCAGCTGCTCGGTGAGCTGGGATTTCACGGCGTCCATCCACAGACCGGCGAGAGCGTTCGGGTCACCGTCGACGTGCAGCTGGCCACCGGTCACGGCGACCACAGCAATCCCATCGCCGATGTCGGTGACCGAGAAGTCCAAGCCGGTGAGGGTGACGTTCAGGTTCGGTCGCAGCTTCTCGAAGACGGCCGTGTAGTCGGTCGGGCTGGTCGCGGAATCCAGCTTGATCCGGCCGAGCGTCTCGACCGGGCCCCGGAGCGAGGTGATCTCCGAGGGAGACAGGGAGCCGTACACGTTGAGCAGGTCCAGCGACACCGCTCCGGTCAGGAGCTTTTCGACTGCGGCCTGCGGAGTCGACGACCCGCCGATCTTGGAGAAGACGGATGCGTACGCCCAGACGCCGCCACCGGCGAGCAACAGCACGGCAACGCCGATCGATCCCCAGAGCAGGCCGGGCCGACGGCGGCGACGTCCGGCGGATGCCGCGGCGCTGGCCCGAACGACGGGCTGCTGCCAGCCGCCGGGTGCGCCCGACCCGGCCCCTACCGGGCCAGACACGGGCAGGGACATGGGCAGGGACACGGGCCGGGAGACTGCATAGGCGGGCACGGATGGCTCAGCGTGCGCCGCCTTTCGGGTCGGTGCCTGCGCCGCGATTGGAGACTGCGTCAATGCGGGTGCGAGCGGTTCGAGCGTGCCGCAGCCGCGCATCCATTCGAGAAGACCTGGATAACACGCGGGGTTCGCAGCGATCGCCCGATGCAGGTCGAAATGCTTCGCGGCGAGCTTGGCGAGGCGGGCTGGCGAGGTCGCGGGGTTCGCGGCCTCGGCGAACAGGAGGGTGCGGGAGTCGCTCACGGTGGTGCCCTTCTCGGGTCGTCGGTCGGCATGAGCGCGGCGGAAAGCGGCTGCCAGAACCCGGCGATGACGACGGCCCCCTGCATGTCGCGGACCACCCCCGCGCAACACGTGTGCCCACGATGATAGTGGGTAGTGGAGAATCGCAGGTGAAATCTAGTTTCTGCAACTCACCGATGAGTGTGGGCCCGACCTCGCTGAAGCGTCGCAGATCGACGTTCCTACGCCCCTCCAACGTCGTTCTGCGACACCTCAGGGCAAGCACGGGACCGCCTAAACGACGGATGCCGCCGGTCCGGTCGGGCCGACGGTATCCGTGCATCAGGGGTGGAGACTAGACGTTCATACGACCGGTGTTGATCAGTCGCGTGAACATCAAGGCGGCTCCGGCGATGAGCAAAGACAGGCCGGCGAAACCGCCGAACTCGAGTGTGCCGATGCCGGTCGATGCGAGCTCCGTGACCGACAGTGCGGCCGGGGCCGAGACCTTGCCGGAGTGCGCCGGCGTGGTCGACTTCGCCGAAGCTCCGAATGTCACGATTGTGTCGATGAGGGCGGTCGGGCCGGCCGCGTCGGTCGGATCCGTCGGGATAGCCGAGGTCACCGGGGCCATCGGGGCCATCGGGGCCATCGGGGCCATCGGGGCCATCGGGGCCATCGGGGCCACCATTGTAGCC
>NZ_JASJXJ010000154.1:0-9205 GCF_035018685.1 Cryobacterium sp. RTC2.1 | reverse complement strand
TTCAGTCAGGTGGATGCGTCCACGACGCGGGTGTATGGCGGTTCGGGTCTGGGGTTGGCGATCAGTCAGGCCCTGGTGGAGATCATGGGGGGCCGGATCGAGGTGACGAGTACCGTCGGGGTCGGCTCCACCTTCGCATTCACCATCGCCTGGCGGGAAAGCCCGTCGCCGGAGCGCCGCGTGACCGAAACGATCTCACTTGCGGGACTCCGCGCGCTGATGGTCGACGACAACGAGGCCAACCGTCGGATCCTGTCCGGTCAGCTCTCCCGGTGGGGGATGAAATGTACCGTGACCGCGACGTCCGATGAGATGATCGCGGACGCCAGGAACAGCCCTGTTCCCGATATCGCGATCCTCGACATGCAGCTGCCGGGGATGGACGGCGCTGCAGTCGCCCGGGTGCTGCAGGACCTGCCGGGATGGCAGGACACCCCGATGATCCTGCTCACGAGCATGAGCGCGACACTGAGCAAAGCGCGCAAGGCGCCGTTCGCGGCGGTCCTGACGAAGCCGGTGCGCAGCGCCCAACTGCAACGCGTCGTCATCGAAGTGCTTTCCGGCCAGGTCGCCGCGGGCTCCGAGGTGCCCGCGCGTGCGGACGCAGCTTCCGGATTGCGAATCCTCCTCGCGGAGGACAACCTCGTCAACCAGAAGGTCGCGCAGTTGATGCTCGCCAAGGGCGGTCACCGCGTGGACACCGTCAGTAACGGTCTGGAAGCCGTTCAGGCGGTCCAACTCGGCGACTTCGACGTCGTCCTGATGGACGTGCACATGCCGATCGTGGACGGGCTCGAGGCCACGCGGTTGATCCGGGTACTGGGCGACAGTATCCGCCAGCCCATGATCATCGCGCTGACGGCGAGTGTTACGGCGGAAGCGCGCCGGGCCTGTGCCGACGCGGGCATGGACCAGTACCTCAGCAAACCGATCCGGGTCGAGGAACTCGCGGAGGCCCTTGCCCTCACCAGTAGGGTGCCAGTGCCAGTGCCAGTGCCAGTGCCAGTGCCGACTCCGGTGCCGAGTCCGGAGCCGGACCTCGCGGCAGGCCTCTCCACGACGCCGGTGGCCGAGAAAGCACCGGTGCTCGATCCCGAGTTGTTCGGCTACCTCGACGAGATGGGCGCCGAGACCAAGGCCGTTCTGCTGCAACACGTCCTCGACGAAAGCGGCGGCCACCTGGCGGCCCTTCGGGCGGAGCTCGACCGCGGCAACCTGGTGCAGGCCGCGTTCATCGCCCACCGGCTGCGCGGGAGCAGCGCCACGATCGGGGCAAGCGGGCTCGCCGCCGTATGCGGGGAGATCGAAGCATCCGCCAACCATGGTGGACCGGTCACGGAGGATCACCTGGCCAGGCTGGAGGCAGTCATCGCCGAGGTGACGGCGGTGCTCACTCCCCACCTCGCGGCCACGCTCGACGCGAGGTGACCCTGCTCGCCGGGCAGCATCAACCGTCGACCGGGCAACGGTCAGAGTCTGTTCACCGGGGGTACCCGTCACTGTTACCGGCACGCCATACCGTGTGAGCAGTGGCAACATGAGCTGCCGCTCCGAGTGCTCCATCGCACAGTTTTGGGAGAATCCTCATGAAGAGACAGACCTCCGTTTTCACCTCGACCACCCTTGTGACCGCACTGGTCGCGAGCGTCATCCTCACTGGATTCGGCGGTGCCGCTCTAGCGGCCTCAGCCGATGACGGAAACGACAGGGCCCGCGCCACCAACGTCATCTACCTCCTGGGCGATGGCATGGGTCGCACCCACGTCACCGCCGCCCGCGAACGCTACTACGGCGCCGCAGGCAAGCTCGCCATGGAAACGCTGCCTGCCCAGGGCTTTGTCAGTACGTACGCCGTCGAGAAGCTCTCCGGCCAGCCGGGTGCCACCGACTTCAAGCCCAATCCGGTGACCGATTCGGCCTCTGCGGCGACGGCATGGTCGTCCGGTGTCAAGACTTACAACGCGGCCCTCGGCGTCGATGCCAAGGGTACGGTCGTTCCCACGATGATGGAACTGGCCAAGAAGGCCGGCTACCGCACCGGAAACGTCTCGACCGCTGAGATCACGGATGCCACTCCCGCCGGCCAGATGAGCCACGCCCTCGCCAGGGGATGCCAGGGTCCGGTGTACTCCGATGCGGCCTGCCAGGACCTGTCCATCACGGGGGCAGCCCTCCCGACGAGCGACGTACGGGTCACCCCCATCGCCGACCAGATCGCCCGCAACGGCACGGCCGACGTCATCCTGGGTGGCGGGCTCAGCCGTTTCGATGCCGCTGACGAGACGGCGCTCAAGGGGCAGGGCTACTCGGTCCTCGGCTCCATCACCGGCCAGTCGATCGCCACGAAAGCCGACCTGGCCGCCGCCTCCGGTGCCAAGGTCTTCGGACTCTTCAACAAGGGCAACCTGACCGTTGAGAAGACCAAGCAGGACAACCCGTCTTCGGTCCAGGCGCAGGAACCGACCCTGTCGGAGATGACGAGCAAGGCCATTGACTTGCTGCAGAAGGGCAAGAACAACGCGGACAAGAACGACCGGAGCGGAAAGGGAGGCCAGGGGTTCTACCTTCAGATTGAAGGCGCCCTGATCGACAAGCGCTCACACGCCAACGACGCCGCGCAGACCCTCGGCGAGATGAAGGCATTTGATGACGCGGTCGCCATCGTCAAGGACTTTGCCAAGCGAGACGGACACACCCTCGTCATCGTGACCGCGGACCACGAGTGCGCCGGATTCAACATCATCGAGAAGGGCACCTTCACGAACGCCGAGGCCGGGACTCCGCCGGCCAACGTCGACAGCGGGAACTCTGCGAACAACTCCACCCCGACCCGGCCGTCCAATTCCAAGGATGCCGCCCGCTCATCGGGCATCGTGAACGGTGCCGGCGCCGCAGACCCGAAGAACTTCGGACCGGCGACCTTCCGGACCCCGACGGATGCGGCGGGTGTCGTCGACGGCTCCCCGGACGCCGGACTCTGGTTGACCTATCTCTCCGGCAATCACACCGGGGCGGATGTCCCGGTGTTCGCCACGGGGCCCGGGTCGGATCAGCTCCAGGGCACGATCGATAACACGGCGCTCTTCGGGATAGTCGGGCGCGCGCTCCGAGTGGTGTAGTCGGACCTCGCATGAAGACCAGATCCGGAATCGCCGCGGCGCTGAGTGCCGTCGCCATCTGTGCGGTCGTCGGCGTTGCCGTGTATGCGGCGGCAACCGGCGCCCACAGTGACGCGCAAACGGCCGCCGCGACGCAGTTCACTCCTCAGGCGACCTTTGCAGGACTGACACCGTCGACCGGGAACCCTGAGCTTGAGAGCCTGAATCTGGTGCACCCGAGCCCGGGGACGATCGTTGCGGCGGCCGGTCCCTTCGACGACCGGTTCGTGCTCGAGGACCTCGCCTTCGACGGGGGTGCGGTATCGGGTGCCGTACGTGTGACGAGCGACGTGAGCGACGTGCTCGACCTCGAGGTGCTGGCCGGGTTCTATGACGCCGATGGTGTCCTGGTCGGCAGTGGTCGTTTCGTCCACCACCTGAGCGAGGACACCACCCACACCGAGCCGCCGATAGAACGTCAGGAGTTCACAATCGCGGTACCCGGGGATGTGTCCGGCCGGGCCGTGGCCGTGTCGATCGGGGTCCCGGTCCTCGTCAACGAATGACCCGGTGAGTCGCGGGCCGGCCTGTTCCCCGTGTGCGTTCGCAGGCCGGCCTGTTCCCCGTCATGAAGCACCCGCGCTGCACCATTCCTGGTGCGAGCATCGCGACCTCACGCGAGCCCCATTGGGATCAGACCCGGTCATCGTCGCGGAGGATCGCGTTCTTGCTGGTGAGGGGGATGGGTTTCTGGTCGGGGTCGAGTCCGGGTGGTGGGGTGAGCCAGTACTGGCCGGTGTCGTCGCGGGTAATGTGCCAGTGTTCGTTGTGGAGCCTGAGGTGGTCGGCCCGGCAGAGCAGGATGCCTTGGTCGAGGTTGGTCTGGCCGGTGTCGTCTTTCCAGTGTTGGATGTGGTGGGTTTCGGTCCAGGAGGGTGGTCGGTCGCAGCCGGGCCACCTGCAGCCGCCGTCGCGGAGGGAGAGGGCCGCGCGTTGGGCGGGGCTGAAGGTGCGTTGCTCCCGGCCGAGGTCGACGCCGTGGCCGTGGCCGTCGAAGGTGACGTCGAGGATCCCGGTGTCGTAGAGGTTGCGTTCGAGGGTTTCGGTGGAGACGGTGACCGCGGTCCCTTCGATGACGCCGGGTTGGAGCGCGGGCGCCTCGGTTTCGGGGTCCGTCCCGGCATCGGCTGCGGGTGACGGGGCCTCGGTTGGAGCGGCATCGGTGGGTGTGGCGCTGGTGGGGCGGATGGTGATCATGCGGACGGCGGGGCTTCGTCCTCCGGCGATGCGTTTCGGGTCGGCTTTCACGCCGAGTTTCATCAGGGCCAGGAACGCGTCCGCGGTGAGCTGTTCGGTGGTGCGCGGGTCGTCCTGCACCCGTTTCGCCCACGCGGCCTGCTCCTTGTCCACGAAGCGCACCCCGCCCCGGCGGGGACTGGTGATGGCGTCGTAGGTACTCATCAGGTATTCGCCGTCTTCGGGGGCGAAGAGGCCGACCATGCGCACCTGCCCGGTGTGGAGTCGCCAGAACCGCAGGGACCGGTCGTCGTAGACGGCTTTCTCGCGGGCGGCGATGCCGGCCTCATCGAGCACGTCCCGCACCCTTCGGGCGCGCTTGAACAGCTGGTCAGTGTTCAGGGTCCGAGCTTCGGTGAGGAGCCGGGCCAGGGCGGACGCGAGTTTCTCCGGGGTGATCGCCCGGTCCAGGTCGCCGAGCCCTTTCCGGAGCGAGTCTGCCTTCTCAACACTGAGCCAGCCTTCTCGCAACGCCCGGCCGATCGGCGCGTGCCACGGCGGTACCGCGGCCGCAGGAACCGGCGGGTCGACTGGCGGCAGGTCTGGAGCGGCCTCGTTGAGGGGCGGAGTCCCGTCGAGTAACTTCTGCGCCTCGGCGGCTTCGCGGGCGGCCTTCTTGGCGGCGTCGGCCTCGGCCAGCAGCCGGCCCACCCCGAGGAGCTTGACAGCATCGCCCTTGCTTGACCCAGACACGCTCTGCAGCAGGTCTTCCGGGGTCCGGAACCCGTGCCGGGCCGCGAGCCCGTTCCCGCCGAGTTCCGGACGGGACCGCCGGGCGAGTGTCGCGGCGAACCAGGCAGCCTGGGTGTCCAAGGCCCGCCGGGCTCCCGCGATCAACACGTGCCCCTCGAGCACCGCCTCGTCACTGAGAGTGTCGACAGCGGCGGACGAACCACCCAGCCCGGTGACGACATCCGCCATCGACCGCAACCCGCCGAGAACACCGCCCTGCACCCGTTCGCCATGCGGCTGATCGGGTGAAGCGGGTGACTCGGGAAGGTTGATCATGCCCCCACGCTACGACCAACCACCGACACTCTCTGAGCATGGCTCAGGTCTGTGGAAACTAACTCTGATCAGGTATCTGGTGAGGACAGGGTCGCTCGATCACCCGCCGGCTACTCGTCGTCGGCCTCGGCGCGCGGATGCCGTTTCGCGTCGGCAGGGGGGAGGTCGCCGGGCGTGCTGACTTCCTCGCCGGTCTCGGCGTTGACGGCGGTCTGGCCGGGCGGAAGGTTCGACAGGTCCGGCGCGATCATCGTCGGCATCAGCTTGGAGTCCGGCAGTCCGAATCGAGGAATCGACTCCGCTTCGGTTGTGGCGAGCACGAGGTCGTCGGACTGGCGCGGCAGGGTGCGACCGCGGAAGAAATTCGGGTTGACCGCCCACCAGACCAGCATCACGACCACACCGAGCACCAGTGCGCCGATCCCGACGACGGCGACGGCGCCGATGCCGAAGATCGTGACGTTGTCCCCGTTATCGTCGGTGAGCCAGTCGACCGTGGCGTACTGCTGCAGCCCGTAGACGAAGGCCGCGGTCAGCATCAGGCCGCCGAGCAGTGGGAAGAGGCCCCGCATGATCACGTTCCGGAACGACGACCACATCGACCTGCGGTAATACCAGACGCACGCGAAACCGGTGAGCCCGTAGTAGAAGGCGATCATCAGGCCGACGGAACCGATCAGCGCCCCGAGCAGCTGGACACTGATCAGGGTGAAGAGCAGGTAGAACCCGATCGAAATGCCGCCCATGGCGAGGGTGGCCCAGGTCGGGGTGAGGTACCGCGGGTGGATCTTTGCGAAGCGTGCGGGCAGGGCGCGATAGACACCCATCGACAGGGCCGTGCGGGCGGTGGGCAGGATCGTGGTCTGCGTCGACGCGGAGGCCGAGGTGAGGATCGAGGCCGAGAGGAGGAGCATCGCGAGGTTGCCGAGGGTGCTGTCACCGAACAGCGCCGGCCCGATCGCGGCGAAGACGTCCGCCGAGTTCGCGTCGTTGCCGAGTCCCACACCGTCGGTGCCGACCCCCGCGAAGGCGACCGCCGCGACGGTCACGAGGGCATAGGTGCCGAGCAGGAGCAGGGTGCTGATGATGGCGGCCCGGCCAGGGGTCTTGCTCGGGTCGGCCGTCTCCTCGTTGACGGAGACGGCTGTGTCCCAGCCCCAGTAGATGAACACGGCGGTCAGCACGGCCGGGGCGATCACGCTGCCGAAGTCGAGCGTGAACGGGTTGAACCAGTCGAGCGTCGGGGTCAGCGAGTAGCTTTCCGCGCTCCCCGTGTACACGCGGATGAGCGCGAAGACGGCGAACATGATCAGCACGACAACCTCGATGCCCAGGAGCACGTACTGGATGCGGGCGGAGAGTTCGATACCGCGGTAGCAGATCCAGGTCATGATCACGATCCAGAGCACACCGGCGACCGTCGACCAGAACTGGTCGTTCGCGAGGTCGGCGACACCCGTCAGTCCGAGGTCGCCCATGAAGGTGAATGAGTAGGAACCGGCCACCTGTGCGAGGTTGGCCATCACGATGACGTCTGCGGCGATGATGCCCCAGCCACCGAGCCAGCCGGTGATCGGGCCGAACGCACGGGTGGCCCAGGTGAAGGTCGTTCCGCAGTCCGGCTCCGCCTTGTTGAGTTCCTGGTATGCGACCGCGATGAGGTACATCGGGATGAAGGCGAGCAGCACGATACCCGGCGCCTTGACGCCGGCGAGAAGGGCTCCGCCGCTCGCGACGATGAAGCCGAGGCTCGCGGCGAGGCTGTACGCGGGGGCCGTTGACGCCATTCCGACGACGATGCTCGACAGCAGGCCGAGCGCCCCGCCTTTCAGCCCCTTGCTGTCGACCTGGTCGGAACGTTTCTCGCCGGCTTGGGACGAAGCGCTATCGGTCATCGGTACTCCCCACGTGAGGGCCGACCGGGGTCGGCAACAGGGCGGAACAGGACGAACGCGGTCCCTCAGCGGTGAGCGATCGTGATTGACACCGTTCTACCCCTGTTTCCCGCGGCCCGCACCTGCCCAATGTTCCGGTTTCGCATGTTTCTGGGCCGAGGGAGGGACCCGCGATCACCAGTCGGGCAGGAACTCCTGCCACACTGCCCGACGGTCCCCGCGGGGATCCGACTCGACGCGGTCCTCCGCATCGATGATCAGGGTCAGGCGGTCCTCCTCGGTGAAGCGGGGCCAGTCGGCGTCAGGACGGCCGGTGAGCGCGAAGTGCAGCCAGTTCCGGCGCATCCGCTCGCCCGCGTTGATGAAGAGCTCGCGACCGCCGAGCACGCTCATGATCCGGGCGACCGGCAGGTCGGTCTGGTCGAACAGGGCGAAAAGCTCGATTCCGTGGGTCGCGCCGAATCCGAGCATGTGCATCAGGCGCGGCGCGAGGTCGAAGCGGTAGACGTACACCGGCGCGACCCTGGAGTGCAGCTCCCCGAGCTGCAGGCTCGGGTACCAGAACACGAAGTCGCTGCCGAAATCGACCGAGCCGCGCAGCGGTGACAACCCCGCGTACACCGCGCGCATCGCCTCGTGTGAGCTCTCCGGTGCCTGGTCGAAGATGGCGCTGATCCGGGGAGCCGAATGCGGCAGGATGTCGACCCTGCCGCGGAAGAGGGTGCCTTCCCGCTCGTTGGAGCCGATGATGAGCGGGACCCGGTGTTCGCGGCCGGCGCGGAAGGCATCGACCGGGCGTTCCGGCAGGAAGTCGCCGTCGACGACGGGCACGAGGCAGAAGGTGCCCGGGTTCGAGTCCGGGGTCCGGGTCTGCACCGCGATGACAGCCTGGGAGATCACGTCGGCGGGTGCCATGGCGAGCAGCTCGTCCGGGGCCAGGCCGACCGCTCCGGCGTCGGCTTCCGTGAGCGTCCGCAACTCCTCGACGACCTCCCCGGCCCAGGCATCCGTGAGTTCCCGCGAGAACGCGGCGTTGGACGGCGAGCTCTGGGCGATCGCGCGCGCGAAGAGCCCCTCGGCCGCCGGCGTCGCCATCAGTGTGATGACGGCGTTCCCTCCCGCCGATTCCCCGAACACTGTGACGTTGTTCGGGTTCCCGCCGAAGGCGCGGATGTTGTCCCGCACCCAGCGCAGGGCGGCGACCTGGTCGCGCAACCCGAGGTTGCTCTCAAAGGGGTGGTCCGGCGTCGAGTATCTGGTGAAGTCGATGTAGCCGAGCGCCCCCAGGCGGTAGTTGAAGCTCACGTAGACGACGCGGCCGCTGCGCACGAAGCGCTCGCCGCGGCCGGTGAAGTCCTGGGAGGACCCCACGCTGTACCCTCCGCCGTGGATGAACACCATCACCGGCAGGCCGAGCCGGCGCGGGTGCCCCGCGGCCGGGCGCATGACATTGATTGTCAGGCAATCTTCCCCTGAGGCGCTGCGCGGCCCGTGCGCCCGAAATTGCCCGCGGTGCGGTTGTGAGGCGATCTTCCCGAACCTCGAGGCGTCACGGATGCCTGCCCACGATTCCACAGGACGCGGCGCCCGGAAACGCCCGTCGCCGACCGGTGGCGCCGCATACGGGATGCCGCGCCAGGCCAGGATCCCGTCCTCGTGCACTCCGCGCACGATCCCGCCGCTGACGCGGACGTCGAGCCGGCCCCGGGGGAGCGAGACGGAGCGAAGGGGGGCTCCCAAACCGGGGCCGGGGCCTGGATGCGGTTCATCGTCGAGGGTCACTGCTGTGGACATGCGCTCCTCCTCGTGGGAATCTTCTGGAGTTGTCTTGGTGAACCGTCCCGGTTTTCCTGCCGCTTTCTTTCTGGTGAAAGGATTCGGATATGCCCAAGAAACACCCAACAGAGG
>NZ_JASJXJ010000153.1:0-9305 GCF_035018685.1 Cryobacterium sp. RTC2.1 | reverse complement strand
TCCTCGCGGTCGGATTCCGGGACCCGGTCGACCCAGGCGAGGGCGATCTCGTGGCGGACCCAGCTGGTGGCATCTTCCCAGAGGGCGCGGCGGGACTCGTATTCGCTGCTGGGGGTGGGGGCGACGACGGTCCGGCGGGACTCGCGCAGCATCCGCTTCTGGGTGCGCTGCTCGTCGCGGAGTTCGGCGACGGTGTGGCGCAGGGTGCCGAGTTCGACGAGCGCGTCGCGGAGCTGCAGCTGCGCGGAGCGGGCCTGCTCGCGCAGGCGGGCGAGGTCGGACTCCGTGCTTCCCGCCTCGACGAGCTGCGCCTCGAGCCGGGTGATCTTCGCCTTCGCCTCGGCCAGGGAGAGCTGGGTGGACTGCAGGGCAGACACCGACGTCGGCGCGCACGGCGCCGGGGTCGGGCCGACGCGGAACGGGATCGCGCCGGGCGACCCCGCGGTCGCGGGTGTCGGCCGGCGCACGGCGTGCACGCGGCCGGGCCCGGGGAACGGGCGCGGCACGATCGGCCGGGGAGCGGCGAGGTCGGCGGGCGATGGCCGCACGGCGCCAGCACCGGCGAGCGCGTCGGGGAAACCGGCCTCGCCGTGCAGGTCGTCCTGGGCGAGAGCGGCGCCGGCCGCGCGAACGAACCCGGCAAGCCCCTTCGCGGACATGGCCGGGTCGAAGACGAGGTCATCGCCGCTTCCGGTGTCGTCGTCCTCGACGAGCGGGAGCAGCGGGCGGTTCTCGCGCAGCCAGGGCGGCCCGTTGAGCACGGCGGCGAGCGGCGGCAACACCGGCTCGTCGTCGTCGACGTCGCTGAGCACGAGGTGCAGGGCGCCACTCGGCAGGTGCATGACCCGCGCGGCCACGACGTCGCCCTCGGAGAGCAGGGTATCGACGAGGTCGCGCGGGTTGGCCGAGATGTCGGCGCGGGTGATCGTGAACGTGAGGTGCGGGTGCAGGGCGAGCACGGCCTTTTGCGCGCTGACCTTCTGCACCAGGGCGAGGGTGACGCTGCCGTGCGGGTAGCGCTCGGCGATCACCTCCGTCGTCGGCGGTTTGAGCTCGACATTGAGCCGGTGGGTCGGGGCATCGAGGGCGCCCTGGATGCGCTGGCCGGGCGAGAGGGTCCAGTCCAGCGGCACGGGCGGGTAAGTGAGTTCCTGCCAGATGGTCGCCATGCCGCCGTCATCGAGCTCGACGAGGGCGCGGGAGCCGTGCAGCATGAAGCCCTTGACGGTTCCGGTGACGGTGATGACGGATGCCGGGGCGAGCGCGAAGAGACCGGCGTGGTGGGCGTGAGCGAGGGCATCCGTGACGAGTTGGTCGGTCGCGTGCTGGGGGTCGCCATGTGTGAAGCGCAGGCGGGACCTGGCCAGGTCGGCGAAGGGGTTCGGCCCGGTGGGATATGACCGGCCGGCGCTGCCGTAGACCTGGAATTGGGCGGGGAGCAGGTCGCCGAGCTGCCGGGTGAGTTCTCCGGTCTGCACGAGGAAGACGCGCGCGACGTCGCCGATCTGGGTGGCGAGCTGATCGATGCCGATCTCGGGGATGGCTGTTCCGAACGGTGAGGAGACGACGACCCAGGGTCGATCACGGGCGGGGTCGTGAAGGCCGATCGCAAGCTGCTGCACCGCGGAGCTGGTCTCAACGCGGGTGTACACGGCTTACTCCTCCCCGGGCCCGTGAATAGGCCGTGGGAACAAGGCTACGCCAGTATCCTAGACGGATTGCTCCATTCGTTAAGTTATGGGGTGTATATGAAGCATTGTGTGCGGGTTGCCCACCCGGGACACGCGGTGTGACGCAGGATGCACCTCGTCCTGGGGCGGCGCCCAGCCGATCACCGGTGAGTGCGAAGCCGCGGAGTCAGCGACCCGAGCCGGAGAAAGCGCCGACCAGGACGATCCCGAGGTTCGCGGCCAGGTAGGCGGAGACGCCGAGCCCGACGACGACCTCGAGGGGGGCGAGCACGAGGCGCTGCAACCTCGCCGACCGCATCTGGTTGTCGAGCACGGTGAAGCGCTCCATCAGGCCGTCGCCCGTGCCGACCGGCACGGTTTCGGCCCAGCTCGCGGGATCGTCGAGCAGCGCGATCACCTGGAACCGTTCGAGCGGCGTGAGCACGCGCGGCAGGGCCGTCAGCCACGACACGAGGTCGGCGGCGTCGAGCACGGTGACCGCGTTCTCGGGGCCCATGCGGACGACACCCTTCGGCCCGACGAACGCGAGCACGGGGTGGATCGGGACGGTGAAGTCGAGGTAGGCATGCAGGAGCGTGTCGATGCGTTCGCCCTCGAAGGCCGCGTGTTCGAGGTAGGGCACCGCCCGGTCCCCGACGATGACGTTCTCGCCGATGACCCGCACCCCCGCACGGCGGTGCTGCTTGGTGTTGATGGTGACGACGCCGCAGGGGCCGACGACGACGTGGTCGATGTCCCAGCCGTTCACCCCGACGGGGAGCCCGTGGAAGACCGCCCATTCCGGAGGCAGCTGGGCGAGCAGCGCGCCGACGGCGAGCTCTCCCTGCGCGCCGCGGTACCAGCCCAGGGCATTGCCGCCGAGCGGGGAACGACCGAGGAAGCGGGCGAGACGGGTGCGACGCGGGTGGGCACCCTGCTGGCGCAGCAATTTGTCGATGATGGCCTGCGCGGCGAACCGGCGGCGCATGCCCTCGTTTTCGACGCGGCCGTCGTCGATACTGCCCGGATCGATTGTGCTTTTGTCGACCATATGATTGCTCCCCCGGATCGATACTAGCGAGCCGCGGCATCCGCCGCCCCACCCCGTTTGAGCCGCCGCCCCTGTTGAGCCGCTGCCCTCGCTCGCGCGCCCGCCTGCTCTAGTCGTGCTTCTTGACGAAGTCGATGGCGAGGTCGGCGACCTCCTCCCAGCCGTGGTCGATCGTGAGCGAGTGACCCCGGTTCGGCACCTCGACGATCTCGGTCAGACCCGGGTTCTTCTTCTGCTGCTTGTAGATCGCGTGCGAGATCGCGAGCGGCACGGTGTTGTCGTTGTCCCCCGCGATGATGAGCAGCGGCCCGCGCTCGGGATTCTTCGTGTCGACCCGCGCCTCGGTGAACGGGTTCAGGTTCGCGGTCGCGGCCTGGAACAGCGGCACGCCCGATGCGGCCACGTGATAGGTGTCGTACAGGGCGCGCGCCTCGTCGGTATCGAGGGCATTTGCCCAGCCGAAGCTGAACTGCTCGAAGGTGAGCGAGACGGCGCGCCCGGCATTCGCCGGGTTGAGCAGCACCGGTGACGCCGATTTCAGGGCGGATGCCGGCAGCGGCAACACGCCACGGAACGGTGCGGAGTCGATCGCGACCGTTGCAGCGGAGACTCCCTCACCGGCCAGGCGCTGGGCGATCAGCCCGCCGAAGGAGTGCCCGACGATGGCGGGTCTGATCGCGAGGTCGTTGATGGCGTCGAGGTAGTGGTCGGTGACCTGGGCGATCATCTTGTGGGCGAAGACGTCGGGGTCGCGCTTGGCTTCCTCGATGCTCTCGGGGTCGTCGGGCCAGCCGGGGGCGATACTTGTGTAGCCGGCGGCCTCGAAGCGGCCGCGCCAGCGGTCCCAGCTGCTCGAGAGCAGCCAGAGCCCGTGCACGAACACGACCGGGCGCAGGCCCGACTCGTTCGCTCGCTCGACCTCGGCTCGTTCCGGTGCGGTCAATGCGTCCATCTCAGCTCCGTTTCGGTTTCTGGCAGGTTCACGCGGCGGGTGCCGGGTGATCTGGGCACGATAACCGCACCGGTCCCCGTCGTCTAGGCCAGCGGCATCCGCGGGCGTGCCGCTGAGCCGATGCGGTCAGCCGCGGTCGCAGGCGGAGGTCAGCGGCAGCGGTCAGCGGCGGAGGGCGATCAGGGTGCGGAGCACCAGGACGAGAACGGCCAGGGGCGCGAACACGATCAGGAGCCGTGCGGCGAGCCCGCCGAGACTCGCGGCCGTGCCGGACGCGGGCGGGGCGCCGGTGAGGCCGAATTGCAGGAGCAGCACGCCGATGACGCCGAGTGCCACCGCGACGAGGACGGTGAGCAGGAGCGCCCGCAGGTCGGGCTCTGCGCGCTCACGGCGCCGAACCGCCCAGAGCTGGAGGACCTCGTAGAGCACGAGGGACACCGCGAACGGCAGGGCGACGCTCAGGAGCACGACGGCGAAATAGGCCGCGAACACGAAGAGCGGGTTATCTGGCAGTGCGGGCGTGATCAGTGCGGTAGTCCAGCTCACGTGACTCCCCAGCCTGGCCTCGGTCGGCTCAGCGCTCCCACGGTAGCAAGAGCGCTGTATTCCGGCGTCCCCCCGATCGGGACAGGGAACCGGATCGGGGGCACACTGGGGGGATGGTTCGCAAACAGGCGGTGGTGCGCGGGATGGTCCAGGCCGTGGGGTTCCGGTACTACGCGCAGGCAGAGGCCCGGCGACTCGGGCTCGCGGGATTCGTGCGCAACCACAGGGATGGCTCGGTCGAGGTGCAGGTGGAGGGGCCGGCAGCATCCGTCGACCGGATGCTCGACTGGCTGCGGCACGGGCCGCCCTCTGCCCAGGTCGACACCGTGCACGTCGAGGACATGCCGGACCGCGGGGACGACGGCTTTCGGATCGAGTGACCTGCCCGCTGGCGTAGCGTTGAAGCATGTGCGCGCGTGCAGATCGTCCCGCCCGCACCGACGACCCGGCCGGGTCGCTCGCCGCGGTGCTCTTGGCGCGCCCGGGCTCGGCGAGGCGTTCCCTGATGCGCTTGGGCCGGCGCTCCCCGGATCGCTCTCCGTTTCACTCCCCGCTTCACTCCCCGCTTCACTCCCCGCGACGGCGGATCGTCGGCATCGTCCGGCTCGTTCTGGCCGGCGCCGAGGTGCTCGCACTGCTCGGGTACTTCGGCTACATCCTCGGTTTCAAGAGCTTTATTGTGTACAACTACTTCAGCTATTTCACCGTGCAGAGCGCCATCGCCGCGGTCGGTGTCTTCATCGCCGCGGGGATCGTCGCCCTGCGCCGGGAGGTCGACCCACCCTGGCTCGACTGGATCCGGCTGCTCGTCACGACCTACATGATCGTTTCGGGCATCGTGTTCCTCGCGATCGTGATCCAGTCCTCGTCGCGGGCGTACACGATGGAGGTGCCGTGGTCGACGCAGCTGCTGCACTTCTGGATCCCCGGGATCGCGCTCGTCGACTGGCTCACCGACACCGGAAAGGCCCGGCTGCCGTGGACGACGCTCGCCTGGGTCATGGTCGTCCCGAGCATCTGGGGCGCGTTCACCCTGATCCGGGGCGCCCTGGTGCGCTGGTATCCCTACTTCTTCCTCGACCCGAAGCAGGTCAGCGGCCCGCTCGAGACGGTGCTGTACTGCGCGGTCGCCGTCGCGCTCTTCACCGGGATAGCAGCCATGCTGACCTGGTCGTCCCGCGGCTGGCGGGGCCTCAAGCCCAGCGCTGAAGGTTAAGGGGCGGAGGTTAGGAGCGGAGGTGGGCCCAGGCGTCGGGGGTGGCGCGCAGGTATTCTGGCAGGTCCTGGGGCGGATGCCCGGTGAGGCGTTCGACGTCGTCCGTCACGACATCCATCACGCCGGACGCGATCGCGAGATAGCTTGAGATCCAGCCCGCGACCTCCCAGTCCGGCGCGCCGTAGTGAGCGCGGGACGCCCACGCCTCGGGCTCCGTCTCGCGCTCGTACCGGATCGGCCGCCCGGTCACCCGGGCGAGCTCCTCCGCGCCGTCGCGCAGGCTCCAGCCGCGCGGTCCCGTGAGGGTGAAGGTCTCCCCGTCGTGACGAGAGCCGCCGCAGAGGACGGCCGCGACGGCATCCGCCACGTCGGTGTGCGCGACCGAGCCGATGCGGCCCTCGCCTCCGGGCCCGCGGATGACGCCGTCGGCGCCGCACATCTGCGCGATCAGCCGGTGGTAGAAGTTGTCGCGCAGGAAGGTGAATGCGAGGCCGCTCGCCCGCAGGTGCGTCTCGGTTGCGGCGTGGTCGCGGGCGAGGGTGAATTCGGCGTGCGGATCGGCGCCGAGGAACGAGAGATAGACGATCCGCTCGACTCCGGCGGCGACGGCGCTGTCGATCAGGGTGTGGTGCTCGGTGACCCGCTCGGCGCTCTCGGACGCCGACACCATGAACAGGGTGTCGACCCCGGCGAGGGCGGGGGCGACGGCCTGGGCATCGCCGTAGCCGGCGGTCCAGACATCCGGATGCTGCCGCGCGAGCCGCGCGGTCGAGCGCACGATGAGCCTGGTGGGCGTTCCTGCCGCGTCAAGGCGGTCGCGAACGAGGCCGCCGACGAGCCCCGTCGCTCCGGTGAGTGCGATCATGGCTGGTTCCCCTCGGCATCCGGTTGCGCGGTCGAACTGCGCCCTCGCATGCTACAGCGGAAGGGAGTGGGTGGAACGGCCTACAGCGGGATGAAGGTGTATTCCACGGTGAGGTGTTCGCTGCGGCAGGCGCCGCAGTAGAGCACGCCGGAGTGCTGCATGGCGATCACCCGCGGGGAGCACTGCACGACCTTCGGGCCGCAGCACGGCGAAATGACCATGTAGGCACCGGGCGCGGTCGGATGGTGGCCGCTCAGGCCGCGGCCATGGTGGGAACCCTCGCAGGCGAGGTCGGAATCGAAGTCGAGCAGGCTGTCCAGCTCTTGGTCCAGCAGGGTTTCCATGAGGCACGATCAATCACGCGGTCAAACAGGGGAACTGCAGTCGCGACTGTGGCGGGGCACCGAAGCCGCGACCGCGCTCGGGTGGCCGACGGCACGACATGTGTACATTGCTGGGTCTTACGACCGTTGCACGCAACCCACCCAATTGGCAGCCATCGGCAACACCAACCCGGGAACGACTAAACCTTGGGGAGCTGCACAACGGCGGACCGCACCTGCATGAAGACCCGGCTCGCCCCGGGAATCTTCAGCGACTAGACATTGGGCATAGCTTACACCGTTTGGTGAGAAATACTCGGGATTGACTTTATGGGGTTCGTCAGGGCGCGGGTGTCGGCGTGGGGCTCGGCGTCGGGGCCACGTAGAACGGGGTCAGCCCGCGCAGCGCGGCGGCAAGCACCGTGGCGTCGTCGGTCCCGGCGAGCCGGAGCGCCGTGTCCCCGGCGACGAGTCCGACCAGGACGGGCTCCCCGGTGAGCGGCATCATGTTGATCCAGACCCGGAAGTCCTCGTCCCCACCGACCGTGGTCCACAGCGGCGCGGTCGTGCTCCAGAACGGCTCGTCGAACTGCAGCCAGACCTTGTCGAGCGTGCCCATGCCGAGGTCGGCGATCGCGCCGCGGTGCGCGAAGGGCAGCGCGGGGTCGAATTCGAGCACCCCGGACTTCAGCACCCCGAGCGGAACGGTGACGAGCACGCGGTCGGCGGAGAGCGACTCCCCCGTGCCCAGACGCAGGCTCACGCCGGTGTCGGTGTATGCAAGTTTGGTGACGACGCTCGAGTCGAGCAGGTCGATGCCCTCTGCCGCCTTGGTGAGCAGGTGGGCATATCCACCGAGCACGATCCGGTCCTCGTTTGCTCCGGCGTCCGCGCTCGTGTACCAGCCCGACTGCTGGTCGACGGATGCGCCCGCGTCGATATCGAGAACGGTCGCGACCCGGAATGCGAGCCAGTCGGCCGCGGAAACACCGTCACCGGCATCCGCTGTGGACAGCGTGCTCGCGCCCGAGCCGTCGAGCGCGCCCTGTACGGACATGTCACTGGCCTGTTTCGTGGCCCAGGCGAGCGCGGTCGCAACGGCTTTTTCGCCGGTGTCGGGCACCGCGACGACGATTCCGGCAGTGGTGCGGGTCTCGCTCGCGCTCGGAAAGGGGGTGGTCGCGATGCCGAGGCGGGTGAATTCCTCGTCGAGGGACGTTGTGTCGCTGTGGCTCACGAAGGACGGGCCGAGCTCGACAGGGAAGGGCCACTTCTTGTCGCTGACGGTGTCGATGCGGCCGCCGATGCGGTCGCGAGCCTCAACGAGGACGACGTCGAAACCGGCGTCCTTGAGGATGCGCGCGGCGCTGAGCCCGGCGATGCCCGCCCCGATCACGGCGATGCGTTCGCCGGGCGCTGCGGCGGCGATGATCTCGCGGGCCGCGCGAAGACCGGAGTCGCGGCCGCCCTGCACCGTTCCCGGAGCGTCGGTCGAGGTGGCCTCGCCGGCGAAGAAGACCCGGTCGAGCACGGGTTGGGCGAGCGCGGTGCGCTGCTCGGGCGTGGAGTCGACGGCGGCGAAACTGTACGAACCGCGGGCGAACGGGTCGGCCGACCAGGAGGTGCGGCGCATCTGCGCGGGTTTCGGCACGGGCGAGACGGTGGGCGTCGGTGCGGGGGTCGACGTAGCGGTGGCGGATGCGCTCGGCCGCGGGGCCGGGGACACGCACGCGGTGAGAACGAGGGTCGAGAGACCCGTGACTCCGATGAGGAAGGTGCGACGTTTCATGGCGTTCCGCGCGTCGGGTGTCACTCACGTCCTCCTCTCCGAACGAATCCGGTTGGTTCCAAACTACCGCAGGGGTCGGTTCGGGCGGTCGCCTGCCGCCGGCGGGTACGTCGGGACCGGGTCAGGCGAGCAGTTCGGGCGGGAGGAGGAAACCGTCATCGAGGAGTTCGCGCACGCGCGGGAGGAGCTCGCCGGTGAGATCGCGTTCGGAGACCTCGAGCAGCTCGGCGAGCGCGCCGGCGATCGCGCCGACCGCGAGTTCGCCGTCGCAGGCCCCGACGAGCGCGGCGAGCGCGGTGTCGAGCGACACCGACCGGCCGAATCCACTTCCCTGGTGCAGGGTGAGCAGGGTCGGGTCCTCCTGGCCGGGCCAGAAGTGGCGTTCCTCGGTGACGTCGGAGGCAACGGTCAAGGTCGCGTAGACCAGGTCGTCATCCGGGAGGGCCGCGTGCCAGTCGTGGGCGGCGAGGCAGGCCGCGAGGTGGCTGCCGATGCCGTCAGGGTTGTGACCGAGGCCGCCGTGCAGGCGTTCGAGGCGCCGAAACCGCGGAACCGCCGCGGGCCGGGCGGTGTCCGGGCGGCGGAGCAGCAGGTAGCCGAAGCCGACCTGCGTCACGCCGCGCGCCGCGAAGTCGTCGAGCCAGGCATCGTAGAGGCGGTCGAAGTCGGCCGTGCCCGGCCGGGTACCGCCGTCGCGGATCCAGGTCTCGGCGTAGAGCTCGGGCGACTGCACCTCGCGCTCGATGATCCAGGCGTCGAGCGCCGGCGCGGGCCCTGACGAATTCGACGGAGATTCGCCCTCCGCAGGGGCCGAAGACGGCTTCCCCGGTGTCTTTTCGGCAAAATCTCGGTCGATTTGGTTCGCGTCGACGGAGGCAGCGGCTGGGGTGAGC
>NZ_JASJXJ010000152.1:0-9350 GCF_035018685.1 Cryobacterium sp. RTC2.1 | reverse complement strand
ACCCCGGGCGTGTCACCACCCCCGATGCCCGCCCACGAGCATCCGCGAGAGTACACATTTGGCCCTTAAACCCGCGGTTTAAGGGCCAAAAGTGCGCTCTCGCGGCACGAAAGAAGCCCACCCGACTGCGGGCGGGCGGCGGGCGGGGACGCCGGCGGATACGACAGAGCGCCCGCAACCGCCGCAGGAGCGGTGGATGCGGGCGCTCTGAAACACGGCGTGCGGGTCAGTAGCGGTACTGGTCGACCTTGTATGGGCCGTCGATGGGCACGCCGATGTAGGCGGACTGCTCGGGGCTCAGCACGGTGAGTTCGACGCCGAGGGCGTCGAGGTGCAGCCGGGCGACCTTCTCGTCGAGGTGCTTCGGCAGCACGTACACGCCGACCGGGTACTTCTCCGGGTAGCAGTACAGCTCGATCTGGGCGAGCACCTGGTTCGTGAAGGAGTTGCTCATCACGAAGGAGGGGTGTCCGGTCGCGTTGCCGAGGTTCATCAGGCGCCCCTCGGAGAGCACGAGGATGCTGCGCCCGCTCGGCAGGTGCCACTCGTCGACCTGCGGCTTGATCTCCACCCGTACGGCGCCTTCGAGGGTCTCGAGCGCGGCCATGTCGATCTCGTTGTCGAAGTGGCCGACGTTCGCGATGATCGCGAGGTGCTTCATCTTGAGCATGTGCTCGGTGCGGATTACGTTGAAGTTGCCGGTGCCGCTCACGAAGATGTCGACCTGCTCGACGACCGACTCCAGCCGGGCGACCTGGAAGCCGTCCATCGCGGCCTGCAGGGCGTTGATCGGGTCGATCTCGCTTACGATCACGCGAGCGCCCTGGCCGCGCAGGGCCTCTGCCGCACCCTTGCCCACGTCGCCGTATCCGGCGACGAAGACGACCTTGCCTCCGATGAGCACGTCGGTCGCCCGGTTGAGCCCGTCGGGCAGGGAGTGGCGGATGCCGTACTTGTTGTCGAACTTCGACTTCGTCACCGAGTCGTTCACATTGATCGCGGGGAAGAGCAGTTCGTGGGCGCTGGCCAGTTCGTACAGGCGGTGGACGCCCGTCGTGGTCTCCTCGGTCACGCCGGCGAGACCGGCGGCGATCTCGGTCCAGCGGTTGGAAGATTCCGCGAGCGAGTGACGGAGGACGTCCAGTACCACCCGGTACTCATGGCTGTCGGACGCGGTCGCCTCGGGGACGGCGCCGGCAAGTTCGAATTCGCGGCCCTTGTGCACGAGCATCGTGGCGTCGCCGCCGTCGTCGAGGATCATGTTCGGTCCGGCCCAGGTCTCCCCCGCCGCCGCGGCCTCGATGCTCCAGTCGAAGATCTGCTGGGTGCACCACCAGTAGTCCTCGAGCGATTCACCCTTCCAGGCGAAGACGGGAACGCCGGCCGGGTTCTCCGGGGTCCCGGTCGGGCCGACCGCGATGGCCGCGGCGGCGTCGTCCTGGGTGGAGAAGATGTTGCAGCTCGCCCAGCGCACCTGCGCACCGAGGGCCACGAGGGTCTCGATGAGGACGGCGGTCTGCACGGTCATGTGCAGGGACCCGGCGATGCGTGCGCCGGTGAGCGGCTTCGATTCGCCGAATTCGGCGCGGAGGGCCATCAGGCCGGGCATCTCGTTCTCGGCGAGACGCAACTGGTGCCGGCCCGCCTCGGCGAGCTGCGGGTCGGCGATCTTGAAGATGGGCGCGAGCGAGGGCGCGGTGGACACAGGGGACGAGGCGACAGTCATGCGACCATCATGCCATTCCCTGCGCCGCCCCGGCTGGGTGTGTCCCACGGCCGGGGTTCGCCCTCGCCCGCCCGGGGTTCAGGCGTCGGGGCCGCCCGGGGTGTCCGCTTCGCTCATCGCGCCCATCGTGCTGAGCCGGATGAGCTGCCAGCCGTGCGGGACGCTTGTCAGGCGGGCGTGCCGGTCGCAGAGGTCGAAGGCGTGCGGTTCACGCTCGATCGAAAGCGGGCCGAGCACGGCCATGGAGTCGCCGTAGTCGAAGGTGAGCGTCGCGACGGACTCGTCCGGACAGGCGACGCGGGAGCAAGGGCGGAATGACATTACCGTTCAGGCTACCCGCGTCGGCGCCAGAAGTAAGATGAAGGCATGTCCCGATCCCGTCGATCTGCCGCGCCGCCGCCCGCGCCGATGCAGCGCGGAAGCGGGCGCGATCGGCACGGGCGCGGCATCCGCAGCTCGGCGACGGGGCCGTTCCTGCCGCCGCTGAACACCCGGATCGACCTGTTCGACATGACCGTCGCCTCGACCGTCGACTACCTGCGTTCGGTCTGGCCGGACCAGCTCGCCGACGTGGCCTTCGAGGTCGCGGCAGGCCCCTATTCTGTCGTTCCGGGCGTCGGCGTCGAACGCTGGGCCGTGCACGCCGCCGAGCGGCGCATCGTGTTCTACCGGCTGCCGATCCAGCGCCTCACCCGGCTGCACCGCAATGACGACCTGCACCGCCGCATGGTGATCGAGAGCTGCGTCTTCCGCGCGATCGCCGAGCTGCTCGGCAAGGATCCCTGGGACCTCGCGCCCGATCGCTTCCGGCACTTCTAACAGCACCACTTCTCACAGTGAATGCGGGTGAGCGGATGCCGCCCAAAAAGTAATTCCAAACCGATTCCGTGTCGGGGCCGAACCATTGTCAGCACCACAGACAACCACTTCCCCCACAGACACGAAGGATCACATCATGCGCACTTTCCAGAAGGCAACCATCAGCTTCGCCGCAGCAGCCCTCCTCCTCGGAGGCCTCGCCGCCTGCTCCAGCACCGCGACCGCAGGCTCCGCGGCGTCGACTCCCTCCGCAACCTCCTCGTCCGCTCCGACGCCCGTCGCCTCGATCCCCTCCCTCAAGGGCGTCGACACGGCCGTTCTCCTCGACGGCGACTTCGCCGCGGCGCTCACGAGCCTCGGCCTGACCCCCGGCACCGTCGGCACCGCCACCCTCACCGATGGCAGCCTGCACTTCCCGATCACCGGCGGAAACGTGGACTACTACGACCCCGCACAGAGCTACCGCCCGTTCGTCCAGGGTTCGATCAAGCACGAGGGTTCCGGCTTCTCGCTCACGGCCGGCTCGACCGTCGTCGAACTGACCAACTTCACGATCGACCCCGGCACCTCGAAGCTCTTCGGTGACGTGTCGGTCAACGGCACCTCCGCCGCCACCCAGGTCCTCCTGTTCGACCTCTACGGCGGAACCCTGAAGCCGCTGCAGATGGACGGCGACAACGCAATCCTCGAGGGCACGACCGTGCACATCTCGTCCGTCGCCGCCGGCCTGCTCAACAAGACCTTCGGAACCGACGCCGTCAAGGACCAGCTCCTCGTCGGCATCGCGAAGATCACCGTCGCCACCAAGTAACACCGCTCGAAGCGGGCCCGACCGGCCCGGTTGAATTGCGGACAGAGCACCTTCGTCGACACGACGAAGGTGCTCTGTCCGCAATTCGGCGTTAACCGGCCCGTTTCTGGGGCGGGGTGCGCTGGCGGATGCTCAGCGCGGGGGGCGCAGGAAGCGCACGGCGCGGAGGAGCGCACCGAGCATCCGCGCCCGCACGGCTGGGTCGAGCCGGACGGCCGACCCGGCGAGAACGATGACGAGCGCAGCCGTGATCGCCCAGGTCAGCTCGAGCGAAGGCAGGATCTGCCGCAGTGTGAGAGCGAGCGGGATGGCGAGCCACTCCCAGCGACCGCTGAGCGCCACGAACGGCAGCAGCAGCAGCGCGTACCACGGGTACCGCGGGCTCAGGATGAGCAGGGTGCTGCCGATCATCACGAGCTGGCCGAGCCAGGGCCGATCGGGATCGGTCTTCCAGAACACGAGCGCCGCAATGATCACGAGCAGGCCGCCTGCAACGAAGACCGCGGCACCGCCGGGGGCCACGAGCGAGACGAGCGCAAAGCGTTTGCCGTTGTCGTAGCCCTCCTCGCTGAGATAGCCGGGCAGGTAGCCGAGCACGCCGATCCCGGTCGTGAGAACGTACGGCACGTAGAGCGCGAAGAACGTGACGACCGCGGCGAGGCCGACCTTCCAGCCCTGCCTGCGGAGCATCGCCGGGGCCGCGATCACGGGGACGAGCTTCACGGCGATCGCGATCCCGAGGGCGATGCCGCCCCGCCAATACCGCGCCCGGGTGACGAGAAGCGCCGCGGCGAGGGTGAACACCACGCCGAGCAGGTCGACGTGCGAATTCGTGATCGCCTCGGAGGCCACGAGCGGGCACCACGCCCAGTACGCGGCGAACCGCGGGTCGATGCCGCGGCGCCGCATCCCGGCGAGAAGGAGCACGGTCGTTCCGAGGCTGAGCACCAGCCCTCCGAGTTGCAGCGGCCAGTATGTCGCCGTCGGCGGCACCAGGAAGCGGATGCCCGCGAAGTAGAGCTCCGCCGCCGGCGGGTAGATCGTCGGGACGGTCGGCCGGTTGAGTGCGGTGCAGAGCACGGCGTCCGAGGCGGTCTTGTGCGTCACTACGATGCGCCGGCCCTGGCAGGTCTCCGGGACCGTGCCCGACGGCACCGTCGGCGGGAACAACCACTCCGGGCGAAGGGAGTCGAGCCGGTCGTCGGCCGGGACGTAGGCGTACGGCGAGATGCCGGCGTTCTGCACGATGCCGTCCCAGGCATACCGTGCCGAGTCCGTGCTCGTGTTCGGCGGCCCGATCATCGCCGCGACCCCGATGCCGAGCGACCCGGCGAGCACGAGCGCCACCACGGCGCGCCCCCGGACCCGACGCAGCAGGAAGACGGCCGCTGCGAACAGCGCCCAGAGCACCCCGGTGCAGACCAGGAGGGGGACCGTGTCCCGCGTCGGTTGGAAGAGCGAGAAGACCAGCACGCAGTACCCGGTCAGCGTCGCACTCGCGGCCAGGAGGAGGGAGATGATCGTAATGCGCACGAGGCCATCCTGTCGGAGTTCCGCGGCGAGCGCCGCCGAATCCCGGTTCGGAGAGCCGAACGGACCCGCCCCGTCACGGAACCGTAAGGTGTAGACCCGCCCGCGGGCATCCGCTGGATGGTGCAATGGAACATGCGCCAAGTGATGTACGAAGCCCAGCGAGCACTGGCCTCCCCCGTGCGAAACCCGCGGATGGCGACCGTGATCGGTCGACTGCTCGGGCTCGCCTTCGTGCTGTGCTTCGGCACCGGGCTGTACAGCCACTTTCTGCAGGAGCCGCTGCCGGGCATGCACTTCGCGACCCGGCCGGAGCTGCTCTACCAGTTCACCCAGGGCACCCACATCATCGCGGGCATCGCCTGCTTCCCGCTGCTGCTCGCGAAGCTGTACATCGTCTTCCCCGACCTGTTCCAGCAGCCGCCGGTGAAATCGTTCCTCAATTTCCTCGAACGCGCGTCGATCGCCCTGTTCGTGGGCGCCTCGCTCGTGCAGATCACGATCGGCCTGCTCAACACTTACCAGTGGTACCCGTGGCCGTTCCCGTTCCGGGAGACGCACTTCGCGCTCGGCTGGGTGCTGATCGGATCGCTCGCCCTGCACATCGGCATCAAGCTGCCGATCATCGCCCGGGTCTGGCGCAAAAAGGCCGACGATGGCTCCGGCGACGACGACCACCTGACGGATGCGGTCGCCCGCGACCGCACGGCGACGCCGGAGGCCGTTCGCCTGTTCGGCTCGAGCCGGCCGACCGGGGTCACCGGCCGGCTGCTCGCCTGGATCGACGCGACACCGGACCTTCGGGCGGACGCCACTGCGGCACGCGCGCCGTCAGGGCTCGACACAGGATCCGCCTCAGCTTCCCGGGACGACACGGCCGACGCGGAAGACGCAGCGCGCACGGCTCACACGCGCCTCAGTCGGCGCGGCTTCCTCACCACGGTCGGGGTGAGCGTCGGCACGGTCGTCGTGCTGACCGCCGGGCAGACGGTCGCCCCGCTCGACGCGGTCAATGCCTTCGCACCGCGGAAGAAGGGCGTCGGTCAACAGGGGGTGCCGGTCAACCGCACCTCGAAGCAGGCGGACGTGGCCGCGGATGCCCGCGCGGCCGGCTGGGTGCTGACGGTGGCGCACGCCGGGGTGGAGCGCAGCTTCAGCCGGTCCGAACTCCTCGCCATGCCCCAGACCGAGGTCGATCTGCCGATCGCCTGCGTCGAGGGCTGGAGCCAGCTGGCGCGGTGGCGCGGGGTTCGCCTGAGCGATCTGGCCGATCTGGTGTCGGGGGATGCCGCGGCATCCTTTCGCTTGACCAGCCTCGAGAAGAAGGGCGCGTACCGCCAGACCACGATGGGGTCGGAGTACGTGCGCGACCCGCTCACTCTCGTCGCTCTCGAGCTCAACGGGGAGACCCTCGACCTCGAGCACGGTTACCCTGCCCGGATGATCGCCCCCGGGCGGCCCGGGGTGCTGCAAACCAAATGGCTGAGCCGGATCGAGGCGATGGACGTATGAGTACCGCACGCACTGCAGGAAACCGAAGCGTCGAAGCATCCGGATCCGGCGAACTGGGGCCGGCCCTCCGCGTCACGCGGATCGTGCTGATCACGCTCGGCCTCGCTGGTCTCGCCTGGGGCGCCTATGTACTGTTCAACAGCGTGAAGCCCGCGCGGATTCCCGGTATCGCCCTGTGGATGGGCGCGGCGATCGTGTTGCACGACGGGGTGATCTCGCCGCTCGTGTTCTTCTGCGGGATCCTGCTGCGCCGGGCCGGGCACCGAATCAGCGGAACGGTCATCCTCGTCGTGCAGGGGGCGATTGTGGTCGGCTCCGTCATGAGCCTGATCGTGGTGCCGTTGCTGATCGCGCAGTCGCGCGGCACCGGCAACCCGACGGTGTTGCCCCTCGACTACGGCGTGAACTTCGCCGTGTTCTGGGCAGCTGTCGCCGTCGTCACCGCGGCCGTGTCGTTCGGCCTCTACGCGCGGGGCCGGCGCCGTCTGCGCTGACCCGCGTCGCGCGCGAGAACCGTAAGGTCGGAGAAATTCGCGACACACCGCATCCGCTGCCGGAGGTGACGGCGTGTCGCGAAAAACTCCGACTTCACGCCGATCGAGACGACGGGCGAATGCCCGGTTGCGGGCGCGGGGCGAGCGCGGGGACTCAGGCGTGGAGGAGGCGGGCGAACCAGCGGCCATCCAGGCGCCAGTCGTGCGCGACCCGGAGCCCCGCGTCGGCGGCATGGCCGGCGAGGGCGTCGACGCCGACCTCCGCCCAGGGGAAGACGTCGCTGAGGAGGCCGGAGGCATCCTCGAGCCGGCCCTCGTAGCGTTCATCGCGCGCCGGGTCGTGGCTGACCTCGACGAGGAGCGCGCCCCGGGGCGCGAGAAGTTCGGCGCAGCGGGTCAGGAGCGCGGTCACGTCGCCGCCGATGCCGATGTTCCCGTCGACGAGGAGCGCGCCCGCCCAGCCGCCCTCGAGCGGCATCGGGTCGAAGACGCTGCGCTTGAGCACGCTGAGGCCGGCGTCGACGGCGATCCGTACGGCGGTCGGCGAAACGTCGATTCCAAGCGCGGACAGGCCGCGGTCCATCGCGGCACGCACCATCCGGCCAGGGCCGCAGCCGATGTCGAGGACAGGACCGGTCAGGCCGTCGAGCAGGAGCTGGTCGGTGTCGTCGGCGTCGGCGCTCCACCGGGCGGCGTCCATGGTCGCGGCGGCGATGAGGCCGCCGTCCCGGGAACGGCGGAGGTAGAGAACGTTGTCGGCGTTGCGCAGCGCGGCCGCATAGGGTTCCGCCCCGCCGGCGCCGAAGGTCGCGGGGGCGAGGTCGAGGGCGGATGCCCGCTCGCCGGGGACGCGATCGAGGCGATCGGGTTCGAGGATGTCCCGTTCGAGGATGCGGGCGGCCTGCGCGTTCATGCGCGCACCGGAATTCCGGTGGCGACAGCGCCGGTCGCGTCGCGATCGGCGGGGCGGGCGTCCGTGCGGGCGGCCGTAGCGCCGGGGAGCAGGGCGGCGAGGGTGCGTGCGAAGCGCCCATTCGGAACCGTGGCGGCGACGGAGTGCGCATCTGCGATCGTGTCGACATCGGTGAGCAGGGGCAGGTGCCGCACCCGGAGGCCCGCCTCCTCCAAGCGATCGAGCTGCCGGGCCCCGGTGTCGTCCATCGACATCGCGACGCCGCGAATCAGGTCCCCGCGCCGGGAGTGACCGTTCCGGGAGTGACCACGGCTCGACCCTCCGCGCGGCGCGGCGAGCGCGAGCGCCCAGAAGCCGCCGTCGTCCGCGAGGCCGAGCCAGGCATCCGTGTCGTCTGGCCAGTCGGTGAAGACCGGCGCGAGCAGCTCGGTGGTCACCTGCGGGGTGTCCATGCCGATCAGGACGGTCGGTTCGTCGAGCCCGTCGAAGATGGCGGCGAGGCGTTCGTCGAGACTGCCGGCGACCTGGGGCAGGATCTCGAACTCAGCGGCCAGGCGCGGCGGGGTGACCCCGTCGAAGGCGAGGATGCGGCGCGAGGCCGGGAGGGCGAGCGCTGCGGTCAGGGTGTCGTCGAGGCTCGCGGCGGCGAGCTCGGCGGCCTGCTCGAAGGAGAGCGCCGGGTGCAGGCGGGTCTTGACCCGGCCGGGCAGGCACTCTTTGGCGATCACGACGAGGGCCGTCATTTCCGGGCCTCGCGCAGCAGGGCGGACATGTCGCCGATCGCGGTCACGGTGCCGCGGATCGTTCCGGTCACTTTGCTGCGTCCGACCCGCGGCGAATAGGAGGTGTCGACCTCGCGGATGCTCCATCCCGCGTCGGACGCACGGAGGAACATCTCGAGCGGGTAGCCGCTGCGTCGGTCCTGGAGGTCGAGGGACAGCAGCGCCGGGCGCCGGGCGGCCCGCATGGGGCCGAGGTCATGTATGTTCACACCGGTTGTTCGGCGCAGGCGCCAGGAAAGACTGGAATTGGCCAGGCGGGCGTGCAGTGGCCAGGATCCGCGGGTCGTGGGACGGCGGCGGCCGAGCACGAGGTCGGCGTCTCCGGCGAGGATCGGGCCGACGATGCGCGGAAGTTCGGCCGGGTCCATCGACGCGTCGGCGTCGCAGAACGCTACGATCGGGGCAGTCGCGGCAAGGAGCCCCGCGTGGGCGGCGGCGCCGAAGCCGCGGCGCTCCTCGTGCACGACGAGGGCGCCCGCCGCTGCGGCGATCTCGGCCGAGCCGTCGGTCGACCCGTTGTCGACGACGATCGCCCGGTAGCCCTCCGGCAGGCGCGACAGCACCCACGGCAGGGCGCCGGCCTCGTTGAGGCACGGGAGCACGAGGTCGACCTGGATCGGAGTCATCTTCCGACCCTAAAGGGGCGCCGACCCGGAACAGGGCCGAGAACATTACGGACTGAGGAAGAACACCGGGAGCAGCCCCGCGGCGTTTCCGGCCGGCCGGGGCCACCGTATCCTGAGACCGTGACAGCCCCTTCCAC
>NZ_JASJXJ010000151.1:0-9522 GCF_035018685.1 Cryobacterium sp. RTC2.1 | reverse complement strand
CGGGGGAATCGACGAGGGTGTAATGCTCACCGGTGAAGTCATATCGATCGCCGACAGGCGTCTCCCAGAGCCCGGTGACGATTTCGAGCTGCTCCTCGAGCATGCCGAAGCGTTTGGCCGGGAACGGGATGCCATAGGCGAGGTGCTCCTTCTCGAACCAGCCGGTGCCGAGCCCGAGCTCGACCCGGCCTCCCGACATCTGGTCGACCTGGGCGACCTGGATCGCGAGGATCCCCGGCGCCCGGTAGGTCACCGAGGAGACGAGGGTGCCCAGGCGGATGCGGCTGGTCTCACGGGCGAGTCCGGCGAGGGTCGTCCAGGCATCCGTCGGTCCGGGCAGCCCGCCGCCGTCGCCCATGACCATGTAGTGGTCTGAGCGGAAGAACGCATCGAACCCGAGCGCCTCTGTGGCCTGCGCGACCGCGAGGATGTCGTCGTAGCTGGCGCCCTGCTGGGGTTCTGTGAAGATGCGGAGTCTCATCCGTCCAGTCTCCCAGACGGCCCGGAATCAGGACGCGTCGAGGAATTCGACCTCCGGAAGGGCCGCGAACCGGGTGCGCATCACCTGGATCGACTCCGGGTTCTGGTCGACGAGCAGGAAGCGGCGGCCGAGGGACTCGGCGACGGCACCCGTCGTGCCGCTGCCTGCGAAGAAGTCGAGCACCCAGTCGCCCTCGCGACTCGAGGCCTGGATCATCCGCCGCAGGATGCCGACCGGCTTCTGCGTGGGGTAACCGGTCTTCTCCTTGCCCGTCGGCGACACGATCGTGTGCCACCAGACATCCGTGGGCAGCTTGCCGCGCGCGACCTTCTCCGGCGTGACGAGGCCGGGGGCCATGTACGGCTCGCGGTCGACCGTCGTCGAGTCGAAGTAGTAGTGCTGCGGGTTCTTCACGTAGACGAGGATCGTGTCGTGCTTGGTCGGCCAGCGGTTCTTGGACTTCGCGCCGTAGTCGTAGGCCCAGATCAGTTCGTTGAGGAAGCAGTCGCGGCCGAAGAGCGCGTCGAGGAGGACCTTGGCGTAGTGCGCCTCTCGGTAGTCGAGGTGCAGGTAGAGGGTGCCGTCTTCGGCGAGGAGTCGCCAGGCCTCGATCAGCCTGGGTTCGAGGAAGGCCCAGTAGTCCTCGAACTGGTCGTCGTAGCCGAGCAGGTCGCCCTTGATCCGCTCGTAGAGCTGCCCCTTGAACCCCGTGATGGTGCCGGCGGCCGCCAAACCGCCCGCTCGCGGCGAAGACACAGCGACCCCAGTCAGGGGGGCGTCCGCCGATGCCGGGTCAGGGACAGACCCGGTCACCGCAGCCACTCGCACCGAAGTAGTCGTGCGCCGATTCTGCTTGCGACCGGTATTAAAGGGCGGGTCGAGATAGATCAGCGTGAACGCCCCGTCGGGAAGGGCAGGCAGGATTTCGAGGTTGTCTGCACGGACGACACGGTTGGGGGAGGACGGGGACCACGCGGTTGGCATTCCCTCATTGTGTCAGTCGGCTTACTCTATGGGGATGACTACAGACTCCCCGACGACCGAATCGACGACTCCGGCGGATGCGACGACGCAGGATACCGCGCGGCCCACCTTCCGGCATGAGCCGGCCCTCTCCCGGTACAGCCTGCTCTTCGGGGACACGACCGCGGGTTTCGCCGACTATGAGATCGACGGCTCCCGGGTGCTCTTCACCCACGTCGAAGTCGATCCCCGGCACCGGGGCGAAGGACTCGCGAGCATCCTCGTCGAGCAGGCCCTCGACGACATGCGCGAGCGCACTGACCTGACGGTCGTCGCCGTCTGCCCCTATGTCGTCGCGTGGATCGACAAGCACGCCGAATACCAGGACCTGCTGACCCGCGGCCGGTAGCCGCCGTCCCCCCGTCGAGCAGGCCTCGACCGTCGGTCAGGGGACGCGGGCGATCCACTCGTCGGTGCCGAACTTGCTCGCCACGAGCGCCTCGGCGGCGGCGTATTCCGCCTCGGTGATGTCCCCGTCTACCGCCCCGTACAGGGTCGTGAAAGTCTGCTTCATCCTGTCGATGATCTCGGCACGGCTGAGGCCGGTCTGGCTGCGGAGCGGGTCGACCCGTTTGACGGCGCTCGTGATGCCCTTGTCGCTGAGCTTTTCGCGACCGATGCGCAGTACCTGCACCATCTTCTCGCCGTCCATGTCGTAGCTCATAGTCACGTGGTGCAGCACGGCACCGCTGCCGAGACGCTTCTGCGCGGCGCCGCCGATCTTGCCGGTCGGGCTCGTGATGTCATTGAGCGGCTGGTAGTGCGCGTCGATGCCCAGCGAGCGCAGCGCGGTGAGCACCCATTCGTCGAGGAAGGCGTAGGAGTCGGCAAAGGTCATTCCCTGCACGAGCGCGGTGGGAGCGTAGATCGAGTATGTGATGACCGAGCCTGCCTCCATGAACATGGCGCCGCCGCCGCTGATCCGGCGGACGACGGTGAAGCCGTGGGCCTCCGCCTGCTCGGCGTCGACCTCGTTCCGGAGCGACTGGAAGCTTCCGATGACGACGGCGGGCTCCGTCCACTCCCAGATCCGCAGCGTGGGCTTACGCCTGCCCTCGCCGACCTCGATCGCGAGCACCTCGTCGAGCGCCATCTGCATCACCGGGGGCACGGCCTTGGAGTGCACGAGCTGCCAGTCGTAGTCCCGCCAGCCACTCGCCTGCGCGAGGGACCTGCGGATCGCGACCGCCACGGCCTCGGGGGAGAACCCGAGCAGGGTGGCCTGGGGTGGCAGGGCCGCGCGCACCGCGGCGGCGAGCCCTGCAGCATCTGTGCCGGCCGGCAGGCCGGTCACGGCCGCATTGATCGCCCCGAGGGCATCGTCTGGCTCGAGGAAGAAGTCCCCAGCCAGCCGGAAATTGACGATCGTGTCGTCGACGACGTCCAGGTCGACGACCACGAGCTTGCCACCAGGGACCTTGTATTCACCATGCATGAGGCCAGCCTAACCGTCGATCCCGCCGACCCCCGGGGGTAACTGCCTGTCGAGCCAGCCGATCAGCTCGTCGAAGACCTCGGCGCGGTTCGTTTCGTTGAAGACTTCATGCCGGGCACCGGGATATACCACCAGGCGAATGTCCCGCAACCCTGAGCGCCGCGCGTATGCGTTCTTGAGCATGGTTGCGCTGCGCTCCCCGCCAACGGTGTCGTCCCCGCCGACGAGGATCAGGAGCGGGAGGTCGGCCGGCAGTCCGCGCGCCGGACGTCCGAAGAGCCGCGCGGCCTCCCGGAGGCCGAAGAGCTTCGCGAGCGGCGTCATGGTCGTCAGCGGATCGGCGACAAAGGCGTCCGCGACCGCGGGATCACGGCTGAGCCATTCGACGCCCGTCGTTCCGAGGTGCTTGTGCCGCGCATTGAGGTCCCCGCCGTTGAGGTAGCCCGGCCAGCGATAGGCGGTACCGGTCAGGACCACCGCGGCATAGGCATCCGCGTGCTCGTTGAGGATCATCTGCGCCATGAACGAGCCCCAGCTGTGCCCCAGCAGAACGAGCGGCAGGTGCGGGTGCGCCGAGCGGATGATGCCGCTGAGCTGATACACGCCGGCGACCGCGGCCCGCAACCCGCCGGGGCCGAGCCGTCCGAGCCTGGTCGTGTCGCCCGCATACTGTCGCAGCCCGGTCTGCCCGTGGCCGCGGTGGTCGTCCGCGTACACGGTGTAGCCGGCCTCGTTCAGCCGGCCGACGAGCTCGGTATAGCGGTTGGCGTGTTCACCGACGCCGTGCACCACCTGAACGACCGCCCGCGGGCGCGGCACCGGCCAGACGTAGTACTCGAAGGTGACGCCATAGTCATCCGTATAGGTAGGCACGCGGCCAGTCTGACAGAACGGGAGAAGTCTGTCAGAACGGGAGAATTCACGGGAATACTTAGCCTCGCTAAACGGTTACAGTTATGAGTTATGGAATCCATGCTCGAACCGGCCGTGACCCCGCCGGACACCCACGCCGGACACCGGCCGAGCGTTGCAGAGCTCAGCCATGACTTCCGCGTCGCAAACGGTCGCCTCGCCCGCCGCCTGCGCCAGGAGAAGGCCGACAACGAGCTGAGCGCGAGCCAGTTCTCCGCCCTCGGCTCCCTCTTCTTCAACGGTCCATTCACCCTGCGCGAACTCAGCGAGCATGAGCGGGTCACTCCGCCCTCGATGAGCCGCACCGTCGGGGTGCTCGTATCGGCCGGCCTCGTCCACCGGGCGGGCTCCACGGACGACGGCCGCAAGATCATCCTCACCGTGACCGACTCCGGTCGCACCCTCATGCACGAGACCCGCAACCGACGGGATGCCTGGCTCGCCCTCCGCATCGCCAAGCTCAACCCCGAACAGCGCAGCGTGCTCACCGAGGCCATCACCGTCATGAAGGAGCTCACCGACAGTTGAGTACCATGTTCCGCTCCCTGAGCGTCCCGAACTATCGAATCTGGTTCGCAGGCGCCCTCGTGTCGAACATCGGAACGTGGATGCAGCGCACCGCCCAGGACTGGATCGTCCTGACGATGCTCACCGACCACAACGCAACGGCGGTCGGGATCGTGATGGCCCTGCAGTTCGGGCCGCAACTCCTGCTGATGCCGTGGTCCGGCCTGATCGCGGACCGGTTCAACCGGCGCAGGCTCTTGATCATGACCCAGAGCCTGATGGGCGTCCTGGCCCTCGGGCTCGGGCTGATCGTCGTGACCGGCGTCGCCCAGCTCTGGCATGTCTACCTCTTTGCGCTCGGACTCGGGATCGTCGCCGCGATCGACTCTCCCGCACGGCAGACCTTCGTCTCCGAGCTCGTCCCCGACAGCAACCTGTCCAACGCGGTCGCACTGAATTCGGCCTCGTTCAACGGCGCCCGCCTGATCGGCCCGGCCGTCGCCGGCCTGCTGACGGTCGCGGTCGGCGCGGGCTGGGTGTTCCTGATCAACGCCGTCACCTTCGCCGCGACGGTCGTCGCGATGACCCTGCTGCACACGAGCGAGCTGCGCCCCCAGCCGCGGGCGCCGCGGAAGCGGGGCCAGCTGATGGCCGGGTTCCGCTACGTCGCGCATCGGCCAGACATCATCGTCGTGCTGATCGCGGTCTTCCTGATCGGAACCTTCGGGCTCAACTTCGCGATCTTCACCGCAACCATGGCGACGGTCGAATTCCACATGGGCGCCGGCGAATTCGGGCTGCTGAGTTCCATCATGGCCGTCGGCTCGGTCGCGGGCGCGCTGCTGTCGGCCCGTCGCAGCCGCCCTCGACTGCGCCTCGTCGTCGCCGGCGCCGCGCTCTTCGGCGTGGCGTGCGGAATCGCCGCGGTGATGCCCACGTATCTCAGTTTCGCGGTCTCGCTCGTCTTCGTCGGGCTGTTCTCGCTCACGCTCATGACGACCGCGAACGCCTATGTGCAGACCACCACGAAGCCCGCGATGCGTGGCCGGGTGATGGCGCTCTACATGGCCATTTTCGCCGGCGGCACCCCGCTCGGCGCCCCGTTCGTCGGGTGGGTCGCCGACCACTTCGGCCCGCGCTGGGCGCTGGGCGTCGCGGCTCTTTCGGGCATCCTGGCCGCGGGGGCCATGCTGTTCTGGCTGATCAGGTACCGCAGCCTGCGCGTTCGGTACCGCAGAGGGGTCGTGCCCCACATGCAGGTGCACCACGACGGCGACGGACGCGACCACGACCCCATCGACGTGGAGACCGCCACCCGCGAGATCGCGATCATCGAGGCGACCCGCTAGGTCGCGCCCGCGCCGGTTTCGGCAGGCCGCGCCCGCCGTTTCGGGAGCGGGCTGCCGAAAGCGGCGCGGCGGCGACCGCACCGGCGGGGCGACGGATGCCGGAGGACCGGCCAGCGGCATCCGCTCGCCGATACGCAGGGCGGCAGGGACCCCGCTAGCGCACGCCGCCCATGAGGCGGAGCACCGGACGGGCGAAGACCGCGAGCCCGATGCCGAACAGGATCGCGACGCCGCCGATCACGCTGAAGTAGAGCGTCTCGGGGACCTCGGTGTACCACTGGGCAAGCGAACCGGACACGGCAGTGCCCAGGGCGATCGACAGGAAGAACAGGGCGACCATCTGGGTTCGGAACGGCGCGGGCGCGAGCTTCGTGGTGAGCGCGAGGCCGACAGGGCCGATCAGGAGCTCGGCGACCGTGAGCACGAAGAGAATGCCGATCATCGCGAGCATCGGCGTCGAGTTGGCACCGCCGCCCACGAACGGCAGGAAGCCGAGGAAGGCCACGCCCATCACCGCGGTGCCGAGCGCGAACTTGACCGGAGTCGACGGCTGGCGGCTACCCCAGCGGGTCCAGAGCGCGGCGAAGACGCCGGAGAGCAGGATGATGAAGACCGGGTTGAAGGACTGGATCCAGGACACCGGGATTTCCCATCCGAACAAGTGTCGGTCGAGGCGCTCGTCCGTGTAGATCGTGACGACCGTGAACTGCTGCTGGGAGAGCGACCAGAACACGGCGCTCGCGAGGAAGAGCGGGATGAAGGCGTAGACCCGCTTGCGCTCGACGATGCTGATCTGTCGGTTGCGCAGGATGACGACGAAGTAGCTGATCGTCGCGATGACCGTCAGGGCGATCACGAGGGTGACGAGGCCGTCCGCTGTGATCACGCCGACAAGCACGAGCACCACGACGAGCGCCGCGGCGGCAACCGCGCCGACGAGGTAGGGGGTCCAGCGCGAGCGCGGGAGCGGGTTCGGAACCTGGTGCACGATCTCGGGCAGGCTTCTGCGTCCGAAGGAGTACTGGGTGAGCCCGATCGCCATACCGACGGCGGCGAGGCCGAAGCCGAAGTGGAAGCCGGCCGTCGTCTGCAGGAGCCCGGTCAGGATCGGGCCGAAGAACGCGCCGAGGTTGATCCCGAGGTAGAAGAGCGAGAAGCCTGCGTCGAGGCGGGGGTCGTCCCGTGTGTACAGCGAACCGACGACGCTCGTCGCATTGGCCTTCAGGCCACCGCTGCCGAGCGCGATCAGCAAGAGTCCGACGGTCACGCCTGCGACGCCGGGCACGAGGGCGAGGGCGAGATGCCCGAGCATGATCACGATGGCGCTGTAGAACAGCACCCTCTCGCTGCCGAGCACCCGGTCGGCGATCCAGGCGCCCAGGATCGTCGAGAGATAGACCCCTCCGCCGTACGCGCCGACGATGCCGGCGGCCGTCGCCTGCTCGATCCCCAGGCCGCCCTCGGCGGCGGAGTAGTACAGGTACAGGAGCAGGATGCCCTGCATCCCATAGAAGGAGAACCGCTCCCACATTTCCACGCCGAAGATATTGGCGAGAGCTCGCGGCTGCCCGAAGAAGCTGCGGTCTTTGTGGGCGGGGACGGGTTTTTCGACCGTGGTCATCTCTCGACTGTATCCGCTGGCCCCCGGATCAGGGGCATCGGGGACCCTCACGGCGCCGCGCCGGGGCACGATACGATCGTGGTCACAGGGCGAACGAGCACGAGACGTGCGGGCGAGAGAGGGGCGAATGGACGCGCACGACCTCATCGGGCTCATCAGCGAGGTCCTGACCCTCGTCGGGTTCGTCGGAGGCGCCGTCCTCTATGTCCTCGGGCTTGCGATCCGCGGTGTCAAGGGCGGCTGGGTCGCCACGGATGGCGTGATCGCGTCCTCGGGATCGCACACGGTCATCCGCTGGTTCGACCGCTCGGGGGACGTGCACGAGCGAGCCGCGAACACGCACGAGAGCCACCGGCTCGCGCCGGGCGACGACGTGCAGGTCTGGTACCACTCCCGTGACGCATCCCGCGGGGTGACGCATGCCCCGGAATCGGAGGGCAAGGCCCTGCGCCTGACCGGGCTGATCCTGCTCGGCACCGGGCTCGCATCGGCTGTCCTCGGCGTCGTGCTGATGTTCGTCTGAGCCGGCCTGGACCCTTTCCCAGCCGTTCCGCACCGGCCTTCGCCGGTGGCACTTGCCCGGCGCGCCGGTCGGGGGAACACTGAAGGCGTCAACGGACGACCCGTCCGCTGAGTTCAGCAACGTTCAGATTCACACCGTTCAGAGAGGAACGTCATGACCAAGATCCTCATTCTCACCGGCGACGCCGCCGAGACCCTCGAGGTGTTCTACCCTTACCAGCGGCTGCTCGAGGAGGGCTTCGAGGTGCATATCGGCGCCCCGGAGAAGAGGAAGCTCCAGTTCGTCGTCCATGACTTCGTGGACGGCTTCGACACCTACACCGAGAAGCTCGGCCACACCTGGGATGCCGACGTTGCGTTCAAGGACGTCGACCCGGCCGACTACGCGGCCATCGTCGTCCCCGGCGGCCGCGCACCGGAGTACATCCGCAACGACGAGGACGCGAAGCGGATCGTCCGGCACTTCTTCGAACGGAACGCTCCCGTCGCCGCACTGTGCCACGGCCCGATGCTGCTCGCCGCCGCCGGGGTGCTCCACGGCCGCACGAGCTCTGCGTACCCGGCCCTGCAGATCGACGTCGAACTCGGCGGGGGCGTGTTCGAGAACGGCGCGGGCGTCGTCGACGGCAACCTCGTCTCCGGCAGGGCCTGGCCGGACCACCCCAGCTGGATGCGCGAATTCATGAAGCTGCTCGCGGCATCCGGTGTCACTCCCACCGAACCCGCCCTCGCATCGGCTCGCTGAGACCGGTCAGTCGGCGGGCGCGGGGTCCGCGGCCGAGGCGAGGTGCTCGGCGAAGAACGCCTCGATGCGGATCCAGGCGTCAGCGGCGGCCTCCGGGTCGGGGCCGGCGCCGAGGATACGCTGCGTGAGGAAGCGCACCGCGGCCGGGCCTGTTTCGGCATCGTTGAGGAAGGAGTGCCCGGCCGTGGGGTATTCCTTGACGTCGTGCGGCACGCCGGCATCCTCGAGCGCGCCCTCGAGCCGGGCAGCGGCGCCGACGAGAGAGCGGTCCCTGCCGCCATAGCTGCCGACGATCGGGCACGCACCCGCCAGGGCTGCGTCGAGGTCTTTCGGCAGCCGGCCGTAGTTGACGGATGCCGCGGCGAACCCCCGCGTGGCGGCCGCGAGCGCGAAGCCGCCGCCCATGCAGAAGCCGAGCACACCCACCTCACCCGTGCAGTCCGCCCGGGCGATGAGCGCGTGCCGCGCGTTCTCGATGTCGACGAACGCGCGCCCCTCGCCCGCGGTCAGGGCGCGGAAGGTCGCGACGAGGCACTTCCGGGCGCCGCCCTCCGTGAAGAGGTCGGGCATCAGTGCGAGGTAGCCGGCCGCCGCCAGTCGTTCGACCTGCCGGCGCATCACGTCACTGATGCCGAAGGCCTCGTGCACGAGCACAACCCCGGGCCAGGGACCGGAGCCGGCAGGCACTCCGAGCACCGCGCGGAGTCCGGCGCTTCCGCCGTTCGCGGCCGGAAGTTCGAGGTCGATCAGCTGGGGAGCTGGGTTCGCGGTCATGGGGCCTCCTGGCCTGGACGTGCTCGGGTTGGAGGAACCCTATCGCAATGGTTCGCGCCTTCGACTCCGCGAGAGTACGAAAATGGCCCCTCCTCACGACTGTGCTGTCTCGGGACGTCCCTGACACTTCATGTCTCGGGACGTCCCTGACAC
>NZ_JASJXJ010000150.1:0-9570 GCF_035018685.1 Cryobacterium sp. RTC2.1 | reverse complement strand
GGGGGGGGGGGGGCGCGGCCCCAGGGTCCGCTGGGAAGGTGGTGAAGATGAACCGTGAGCGCGCGAGAGGCCGGGTAGCATCTCAACGCCATCGGCTGCCGAACCGATGTGGACGTTCTGTGTGCTGGAGGAGGGCGAATGCCGGAAGACGATGAGCCAGCGGGCGGGACCCCTCGCCGGCGCGCACTCCTGATCAGTCTCCTCGCGATCGGCCTGACGGTTCTGGCCGTGCTGACGATCGTGGTGTCGACCGCTCCGCGACCCGGCCAGAGCACAGCTCCCCCCTCGGCCAGCCGGTCCCCCGGCACTCCGACACCCAGCGGGAGCCCCGCACCATCCGTGACCCCCGCGCCGTCCGCGAGCGCGGCCCCGACGGCTCCCACGGTCGGGGCGTACCCCTGGCACACCGGGATCGTCTCGACGACGTTCTGGGTCGGCGAGATCTTCGACCCGAACGCCGCGGACGGCAGCCAGGTCTATTCGACGTATGACTCGGGGTGGATGGCGAGCTATGGCGGTTGCGACGGCGTCCGCACGGCGGACGACTGCCAGACCGAGGTGCGGACGGCGGCCAACGACTACTTCCCGACCCAGCTGGCTCCGAAGGAGAACCCGTTCTACCTCGATCTCCCGTTCGACGACCTCAACGACGCCCAGGCGTTCGCGACCCGCGAGAAGGTCGTGCCGTGGGCCGGCCAGTCTGCGTACGCGGGCTCGGCGGGCGATGACACCGTGAGCCTGATGAAGAACAGGTGGGTCCGCATCCGCTCGAACGGCCAGACCTGTTACGGCCAGATCGAGGACGCCGGGCCCGGCCAGTACCACGATGCCGCATATGTGTTCGGTGCGGACGATGCCCGGCCGGCCAACAAGAAGTTCAACGGAGCAGGCATGGACGTCTCCCCGGCCCTGAACGGCTGCCTGCGATTCAGCGACATCAACGGGGAGAACGACACGGTCGACTGGCAGTTCGTCGAGGCGGCCGACGTCCCGCCGGGGCCCTGGACGAAGATCGTCACCACGAGCGGAGTGCGCCCGTAGCACGCGACCCGCGACCCGCGACCGGCGACCGGCTACAGCTTGAGCGAGGCGATCAGGTCTGGAGCGTGGTTGGTGGTGAGGATCACGCGCGAGAAGTCCTCGTCGATGAGGTCGATCACGACGGCCTGGCGGCGGCGCTTGATCGCGAGGAAGTCCTTGCCCCCGTGGAACTTCCAGGTGCCGACCGCGAGCACGAGTGGAACCTCGAGGCCGGGGGCGCGGATCCCGCGGATCCAGATCCACGGGTCGTCCGTGATCGTCACCGAGCGGATGTTGTCCCGTGCGACGACGATGTCCTCGCGGCGGAAGGCGAGCGTCTTCTCGGCCTTCGTCAGGTGTACCTCGAGCCGATCGGGATGAACGCGCAAGGAAGCCATAGGCCTAGTCTGCCCCGTTCGGCCGGTATTCCCGCTGTCGAAACCTCACAATGCAGTAACGCGGAACTGTGCGCTCCGTCAGTCGGGCACGACGGCCGCCGCTGCCGCCTTCGCCGCCGCGGGCAACGCGTCGAGAATCCACTCGATCGCCTGCTCGTCGTGGGCCGCAGAGACGAACCAGGCCTCGAACACCGACGGCGGCAGTGACACCCCGGCGTCGAGCATCGCGTGGAAGAACGGGCCGTACCGGAAGGCCTCCTGGCGCTGCACGGCGGCGTAGTCCCGTGGGGGGTGCGCTGCGGCATCCGCCCCGAACGCGAAGCTGAACAGGTTGCCCGCCCGCTGCACGCTGTGCGCGACACCCTCTGCTGAGAAGGCGGCGGAGACCGCGTTCGAGAGCAGCAGCGCGGTCGCATCGAGCCGCGGATAGACGGTGTCGTCGAGGGCGCGCAGGGTCGCGATGCCCGCTGCGACGGCGACCGGGTTCCCGGACAGGGTTCCGGCCTGGTAGACCGGGCCTGCGGGGGCGAGGTAGTCCATGACGTCGGCACGTCCGCCGAGGGCCGCGACGGGCAGGCCGCCACCGATGACCTTGCCGAACGTGAAGAGGTCGGGGCTGTACGGCTTCGCGGGGGTCTCTCCCGCGTTGTCGAGGCCCCAGTACCCGGCCGGCCCGACCCGGAAGCCGGTGAGCACCTCGTCGATGATGAGCAGCGCACCGTAGGAGTGCGCGAGCTCGGTCAGGGCTGCGTTGAAGCCGGGGTCTGGCGCGACCACGCCCATGTTCGCGGCGGCGGCCTCGGTGATGACGGCGGCGATCCTCCCCGGGTGGGCTTCGAACGCGGCGCGCACGGCCTCGAGGTCGTTGTACGGGAGCACGAGGGTCTGCGCCGCAGTCGCAGCGGTCACACCGGCGGAACCGGGCAGGGCGAGGGTCGCGAGCCCGGAGCCGGCCTGGGCCAGGAGTCCGTCGGAGTGGCCGTGGTAGTGGCCGGCGAACTTGATCAGGAGCTCGCGACCGGTGAAGCCGCGGGCGAGGCGAATGGCGGTCATCGTCGCCTCCGTGCCCGTCGAGACGAGGCGAAGCTTGTCGACGGCCGAGACGCGGCCCTCGATCAGCTCGGCGAGTTCGGTCTCGCCCGGAGTGGACGCACCGAACGACAAGCCGAGTGCTGCAGCGGCCTGGACCGCGTGGACGACCTCGGGGTGCGCGTGGCCGAGGATCGCGGGCCCCCAGGAGCTGACGAGGTCGACGTAGTCGCGGCCGTCTGAGTCGGTGACGTAGGCTCCTGAGGCCTTCACGAGGAACAGCGGGGTGCCGCCGACCGAGCGGAAGGCCCGGACCGGCGAGTTCACGCCGCCGGGGATGGCGCGCTGGGCGCGGGCGAACAGCTCGTCGTTGCGGGTCATCACGGGCGGTTTCCTTCGGTAAGCCAGGCGGCGAGTTCGACGGCCCAGTATGTGAGCACGGCGTCTGCGCCTGCCCGGCGGATGCTGAGCACCGATTCCTCGATCGAACGGCGGCGGTCGATCCAGCCCTGGGCGGCGGCCGCCTCGATCATCGCGTACTCACCGGACACCTGGTATGCCCAGACCGGGACATCACTCACGGCCGCGACGTCTGCGAGCACATCGAGGTAGCTGCCTGCCGGCTTGACCATCACGACGTCCGCGCCCTGTTCGATGTCGAGCAGGGCCTCGCGCACGCCCTCCCTGCGGTTGGCCGGGTCGAGCTGGTAGCTGCGCCGGTCGCCCGTGAGCGTCGACTGCACGGCCTCGCGGAAGGGGCCGTAGAACGCGGAGGCGTACTTCGCCGAATATGCGAGGACGGCGGTGTCCTGGAATCCCGAACCGTCGAGGGCCTCGCGAACGGAGGCGACCTGGCCGTCCATCATGCCGCTGAGCCCGAGCAGCCGGGAACCGGAGGCCGCCTGGATCAGTGCCATCTCGTTGTACCGCTCGAGGGTCGCGTCGTTGTCGACACTGCCGTCGAGCGCGAGCACCCCGCAGTGGCCGTGGTCGGTGAATTCGTCGAGGCACAGGTCGGTCTGCACGACGAGCGCGTCGCCGACCTCGTCTGCGATGGCCCGGGTCGCGACATTGAGGATCCCGAGCGGGTCGGTCGCGCCGGAGCCGATGGCGTCGCGCACATCCGGCACTCCGAAGAGCATCACGCCGCCGATACCTGCTGCGGCGGCCTCGGCTGCGGCCCGGCGCGCACTGTCGATCGAGTGCTGCACCACGCCGGGCATGGAGGTGATGTCCACCGACTCCCGCCCTTCGCGGACGAACATCGGCAACACGAGTTCGGCGGGGTGGATGCGGGTCTCACGGGCGAGCCGGCGGAGCGAGGAACTCGAACGCATCCGTCGAGGCCGAATAACTGGAGTAATCACCCATCCACCCTACCCACGCCAGACGAGACACCACTCGAGCCGCCGCGAAAGCGGGTGAATCGTCGTTCACGCGCGCCCAAACCGACGATTCACCCGCTTTCGCGGGAGGGCGGGAAGGTTGAGGCGCTAGCGGAGTTCGGCGAAGTGCGAGAGGGCCTCGATGAGCGCCTCGGCGCTGGGGGCTTCCGCAACGAGGTCGACGCGGAGTCCGAGGGCCGCGGCGTCCTTGGCGGTGCGCGGACCGATGCAGGCGACGAGGGTCGTCTCGGGGACAGGTCCGAACTGCTCCTGCACCTGTTCTGCGACGCTCCCCGAGGTGACCAGGAGCGCTTGCACCTTGCCGGCCGCGACATCCGCAACGACCCGCGGGTCCACGGGAACGCCGATCGTGCGATAGGCGACGACGGACTCGACCTCGTGGCCGATCCGGCGCAGACCCTCGGTGAGCAGGGGCTTGGCGATCTCGGAGCGCAGGGTGAGGATGCGCAGGGGCACGACACCCTGGGTGGCGGCTTCCCACTCGGCGAGCAGGCCACGGGCGGAGTTGTCCTCGGCGGGGACGAGATCGACGCGATAGCCGGCGGCGATGAGAGCCGCCGCGGTGGTCTCGCCGACGGCGGCGATCCGGGTGCCGGGAGCCACGACGGCGCGGTGCGAGGAGAGCACATCGACGGTCGTCGCGCTCGTGATCGTCATCCAGTCGAAGTCACCGTCCGCGAGGCGTGCGAGCGCCGCGTCGAGCGCGGGGGCGTTGTCGGTCGCGGCGAAGTTGATCATCGGGGCCACGATCGGCTGCGCACCGCGGGAGCGGAGGTCCGCGGCGACGTGGTCACCCCACGGGCCGCCGCGCGGGACGAGGACCCGCCAGCCGGCAAGCGGCTTGGTGGGATTGGAGAGGGTCTTGTAGCGCCAGGTCATTTCTTAAGAAGTCACCTTCATGGGGGCAAAATCGGCAGCCCCGCCTTGGATCAGATCACGGGCCACACGCTCGGAGACGTCCTGGGCGGCCTCGACCAGGTGGGTGACGGAATGTGAATCGGGCGTCGCGGCGTGCGAACTCACGATACTTCGGGCACCATCAGGACTGTACACCGTGGCAGTCAGGAACAACAGGCCGTCGTCGATCGCCGCCATCGCGCCGATCGGGGCCGCGCAGCCGGCCTCGAGTCGCGCGAGCACGAGACGCTCCGCGGTCGTGGTGGCCTGGCTCGTCGCATGGTTGATCGCGGCGAGCGCGGTTCCGAGCGGGCGATCAAGCCTGCCCTCCCGCACCTCGATCGCGAGGGAACCCTGGCCGGGCGCGGTCGGCCAGTCGGAGAGCTCGAGGTACTCGCCCTCGACCGCGCTCAGGAGGCCGAGCCTGCTGAGGCCGGCCACGGCGAGCACAACGGCGTCGAGGTCGCCTGCGGCGACCCTGCCGAGCCGGGTGTCCACGTTGCCGCGGATGTCGACGACGTGCAGGTCCGGCCGGGCCTTCAGAAGCTGGGCGACCCGGCGCGGGGAACCGGTGCCGACCCTGGCGCCCTCCGGAAGGGTCTCGAGGGTCAGTCCGTCCCGGGCGCAGAGCACGTCGCGGGCGTCGGCGCGGCGCGGCGTTGCGCCGACGACGAGGCCGGGGTACAGCGCGGTCGGCAGGTCCTTGAAGGAGTGCACGATCGCGTCGCAGTCGCCGTTCAGCAGGGACTCGCGGAGGGCGCTCGCGAACACGCCCGTCCCGCCGAGGCCGGACAGGGGTTCCTTCGAGGTGTCGCCGTGGGTCGTGATCACGACGAGCTCGACCTCGGTGCCCGCTGCTGCTGCGATCCGGTTGGCGACCGCCTGGGTCTGGGCGAGGGCGAGGGCGCTCCCCCGGGTGCCGATCCTGATCGTGCTCACGGCGCGATCCCGGCGAGAGCTGGCTTGAAGCCGAGGCGCACGTTCTCGCAGCAGCCCGGCCGGCAGACGTCGTACCAGGGTCCGAGCGGGGTCATCGCGGGGCGTTCGGCTGCCGGCGTGTCCTCGAGGCGCTCGACCACGAGGTCGATCAGCCCGCTCACGTATGCAGGGTCGACCCCGGGCGTGGGTACGCGCACCGAGAACAGTCCCTGCTCGTGCGCGGTCTCCGTCGCCTCGTTGTCGAGGTCCCACATGACCTCCATGTGGTCGCTCACGAAACCGAGCGGCACGATCACGACGGCACGGATGCCCCTGGCCGGGAGCAGCCGGATGGCGTCGTTGATGTCTGGCTCGAGCCATGGCATGCTCGGCGGCCCGCTCCGGGACTGGAAGACGAGCTGCCACGGGGTCTCGCTCGCCGCGGCATCCGCTGCGGCGACAGCAGTCATCACCGTGTGCGCGACGGCGAGGTGCTGGGCCTCGTATGCGCCGCCCTCACCGAAGCCGCGCTCGGCAGGTCCGCTCTTCGCGGCGTCCGTCGACGGGATCGAGTGCGTCGAGAACAGGACCTCCACCTCGGTGGCGAGGTCGATGCCCGGGATCTGGGCGGCGACATCCGCGAGGCCCTTGCTCACGCCGGCGATGAAGGGGGTGACGAAGCCGGGGTGGTCGAAGAACTGGCGAACCTTGTCGATGTGCACCACGCCGGTCAGGCCCGTGACCTCGAGCGCGGCCGCGAGGTCTTCACGGTACTGGCGGCAGCCGGAGTACGAACTGTATGCGCTTGTGACGATCGCGAGCAGGCGGTCCTGGCCGTTGGCGTGCGCCTCAGCGACGACGTCGCGGAGGTAGGGGTCCCAGTTGCGGTTGCCCCAGAGCACGGGGATGTCGATGCCGCGGCGGTCGAGTTCTGCTTCGAGTGCGGCGCGGAGCACGCGGTTCTGGGCGTTGATCGGGCTGATGCCGCCGAAGTGGCGGTAGTGCGTCGCGACCTCTTCGAGGCGTTCCTCCGGGATGCCGCGGCCGCCCGTGACGTTGCGGAGGAAGGGGATCACGTCGGCCTGCCCCTCGGGTCCTCCGAAGCCGGCCAGGAGGATGGCGTCGTACGCGCTCACTACTGGAGCACCTCGACGAGTTCCGCGGTGGAGATGCGGCGCCCGGTGTAGAACGGGACCTCTTCGCGCACGTGGCGGCGGGCCTCGGTGTTGCGGAGCTCGCGCATGAGGTCGACGAGCTCGGTGAGCTCGTCGCTCTCGATCGGGAGGAGCCATTCGTAGTCGCCGAGGGCAAAGGCGGAGACGGTGTTCGCGATCGCACCGCGGAAGGCGGCACCCTTGCGGCCGTGGTCAGCGAGCATGGCGCTGCGCTCGGCCTCGGGGAGCAGGTACCACTCGTAGCTGCGGACGAACGGGTAGACGGTCAGCCAGGCCTTCGGTTCGACGCCGCGGAGGAAGCCGGGCACGTGGCTCTTGTTGAATTCGGCGTCGCGGTGCACGCCCATCGCGTTCCAGGTCGGCAGCAGGCTCTTGAGGAGCCGGCTGCGGCGCAGCTCCCGGTTCGCCCACTGCAGGGTCTCAGCCTCGGGGGCGTGGGTCCAGATCATCAGGTCGGCATCGGCGCGGAGGCCGGACACGTCGTAGAAGCCGCGGACGGTGACGCCCTCCGCCTCGACGAGTTCGACGATGTCGTCGAGCTCGAGGACCGCGTGCGGTACGTCGCGGCCGTCGAGGTCGTCCGGGTTCGTCGGGTCCTTGCGAAGCACCGCGAAAAGGGTGAAGCCCTGGGGCGATGCCGCACCCGTTGCGTCACCGGTGAGGGTGTCGGCGTCGGGGGCGGGGTGGGAAGAGGTTACTGCCTCTCCGGCAGCCGGCTGAGTCATGAGTACAGTCTCTACTTTTTTGTGACCAGAGCCAAAAGACTCAGCTGGCGCCCGGCTGGGCACGCCCGTCCGGCCGGCCTCAGTCGTCGAGGACGGCCCTGAGCGCGAACCAGACCGCGGCTCCGACCGCGAGGGCGCTGCCGAGGGCGACCCCGAGCAGTGCCGTGGGGTTCTCCTCGCCGAGCTTGTGCAGGCGGCGCCGGGCGAGGCGTTCCTGGTCACGCATCCGCTTCGGGACGTTGAGCTTGTACTCGATAGCGTCGAGGGTCAGCGCGAGCTGGGCGCGCGCGGCTGTCGCCTCGGCGCGCAACGCGTGCGTGGACTTCGACGGAGTCGCTGCAGCACCGGTCGTTTTGTCCTGTTCAGTGCTCATAGTCTCCGACTCCCTTGATCGCGTCTGCGTCCCGGCGGATGCTTGCCGCGAGGCCGTCCGGGTCGGCGCGCGTACCGGCCTTCACCCGGTTGACGCCGATCAGCACGAGGATCGCGGCAATGAGGAGCAGGGCGACCGCGACGATGAGCGTCGCGAGCCAGAGCGGCAGCACGAGCGCGAGGGCGATCACGGCGAGCGCGACGAAGACGATGACCGCGAGGAATGCGAACACGCCGGCCACGACGAAGAGGCCGATGCCGACGCCGATGTTCTTCGCCTTGCCCGCCATCTCGGATTTGAAGGCCTCGATCTCGGCGTGGATGAGCGCGGCGATCTGCCCGGGCAGCTCGGAGACGAGGGTGATCAGGGTCTTGCGCGGGCGCGGGCCGAACCCTGCTGCGCGGGCGCTGTCGGTCTGGGTTCCGGTCGCGGCCGGCGATCCGGTCACAGTGAGGGTGCTTCCGATGTGGGCGCGCCCGGGTCGGGGGTGCCGTGGCCAGGGGTCGCCGTAGGGGTGGCCGACGGTGCTGACGCTGCCGGGCGTTTCGTGGGCCAGGACGTGCCGTACCGGGGGCCTGGGCCCGCGGCATCCGTGGCCTTCGCGGTCTTGTCCGTGAGGGTTCCGACGAGCTTCTTGCCGGCGTTGATGAGCGCGGCAGGCACGTCGCCGACCCGCTCGAGGGCGAAGTCGCGGACCTCGGTCACGCGGCGCTGCACGGGGTCGGCGTTCCAGATGCTCTCGGCAGAGGCCACGATCTGGTCGTAGCGCTTACGTCCGGCACGGGAGCCCAGGACGTAACCGACGAGTCCACCGGTGATAAAAAGAAGCTTTCCCCGCATCTGTCACTCCATTCTTCGTCGTTCACGTACGTCTCAGAGTATCCCGCCTGCGGAAACGGTGGAGGGCAAACTGCCGGACTACTGGGGAGAACGGCTCAGAGAACCAGCGCATCGCGACGGGTCCGGCCGGCGGTCGCGAGGGCATCGGGGATGACGGAGGCGAGCCCGGTTCCGGAGAGCCAGGCCCCGGTGACCTCGAGCCCTTCGAGGGCCGCGACGGCCCGACGCACCTGGTCGACGCGGTCGCGGGCGCCGACGGTCGCCGGCGAGAGGGCGTCGCCCCACCGGGTGCGGTCGAAGCCGAGCACCTGGTCCGCGGAGAGCGGGGTACCGAGGATGGCGGAGGCATCCGCGAGGGCGAGGGAGAGGAGTTCGTCGTCGGTGAGGCGGGCGCTCGGGCTCTTCTGCCCCGCGCGGCCGTAGGACAACCGGAGCACGTGCACGCCGGGACCCGCGGTCTCGGCGACCCAGTCCCATTTCGCGGTGACGTGGGTCAGTGCCTTTGCGGTGATGCCGGGTGCGCCGGCGGCGACGAGGGCCCCGGTGCCGCGCGGATGCGCGTCGAGCTCAGGGGCGGCGAGCACGAGGGTGGCGAGTTCGATCGGGGTCGGTTTCGGCCAGTGCAGGGCGCCGAGCGCCTTCTGCTGAGGTCCGAGCGGCGCGATGAGGGCGAGGGCCTGGGCGCCGGGCGTCGCGAGGATGACGAACCGCGCCGACAGGGTCTCCGGCAGGGTCTCTGGCAGGTCGCCGGATTCGCGCCCCCCTGGCGCGGCGGTCGCTTCGGGGGTA